>JBIHZP010000178.1:0-3601 GCA_044231315.1 Daejeonella sp.
TTAAAGCACCCTTGCTTTCCGGATTGGTATTGTGATCCCAAGCCTTTAATTCTTTAATCAAGGGCTCTAATTTTGGATATTTTGATTCGTCAACCTGAAAAAAAGCATTTGACGAATAGCCATAAGGGTACAAGATTTTAGCAGGCAATTGACGATCAAATTTAATTCGCTTTAAATCATCCCAACTAACTTTATCATAGCTATCTATTAAATCCTTTGCCCGGCGACTGCGATTATTGTGATAGGTCTCATAGCCATCATTTTTATCAAATGATGCGGCTTTCAGATTCTCGTTTTCGGAAGTGGCCATAAAAGGAGAATGATTGGTATTAAATAAGTAACCGCTTTTCGGATTTAGTTGTTGCGGCAATTCACTCAATGGCTTGAATGTATCCCAAAGCGTTGCACGTGTATTGCCTGGTACTGTTGCACTCCAATCATATTTTTTATCCGGATTTCGGTAGGGCATTTTACCATTGGAGATATAGAAAATATTGTCTTCCTTATCGGCATACATAATGTTGAACATGGCCAAATGATTTTGCTCCAGCGCTTCTTTAAACTCTTTAAAATTAGTTGAACGATTCATTGAGTACCATTGCTGCAAGGCGCCAGCATCCATTAATGAAGGAAGTCTAAGTGAGAAAAACTGTCCCTTAGGACTTTTAACCGTTGGTCCATAAATGGATTTATAGGCCGACTTATAAATGGGAAATGGAATTCCTTTGATCGATAGCTTGATTCTTTTCTTTTCTAAAGTCAACCATTCTCCATCTACCTGGTATTGGCCAGGATGCTTCTTGTCGGTTTGCAATTGATAGACATCAATTTTATCCTGAAAATTTACGGTATGCGCCCAGGCTAAATTTGGGGTAACGCCATGAAATATAAGCGGGCCTCCAGGAAATAATCCCCCCAAAATATTCCAGCCCTCATCACTTTGAACATGTGCCTCATAAAAGGCCGTAGCACCCTCAATAGGCTGATGTGCATTGATAACCAGCATGGGCTCCCCTGTGGCAGATTTTGAACCACTTATTGCGAATGCATTGCTGCCTTCACCGGTAAATCCGGGCAAGTTGGCAATTGATCCATTAAGTATTTTGGGCAATGTTTTATCTATTCCGCAAAAAACGGCAATAGAAAACATGGTTGTAGCTATATAATCTTCTAATGCGATGGGAAAAACATTTTTATTTAAAACCTCCTTAGGATGCGCTTTTGCATAAGCCTCCAATCCCATTAGATAACCCTGAAGCAATTTTATGAATTTGGGATCCATAGTTTTTATCTGCTGCCTAACTGTGCTTCTGGTATCTAATAAACCAAATACATAGTCTACGGATGCACCATTTTTACCTAGATAAGTACTCAATTTTCCTTGGCCTGTTAAAATCAAGGTTTGAATAGTTTTAAAATCATCTTCTGAATGCGCCCAAGCTAAGCCATAGGCTACTTCAGGGTCTGTTGGTGCGAATATATGTGGAACGCCATAACTGTCTCTTGCAATGGTAATTTTATTGACATTGATTATTGGATTTTGAACTTCCTGTGCAAGTACAGAAGTGCAAAATATAAACATAAATAGGCTACTGATTAATTTCATATTGGTAATTTGATCTCTGTTTTGGACGTGTAAATTAGCAAATAAAACGCGCTAGATTTTAAACTATTATAAACTAGTTAAATTGTGCTTAGGCTGAGTAATTTTTTTACAAACTGTCAAAATGAGTTTTTTTGTTCTGGGCTATTGTTAATTGGCCTTCAATTTAAAATCCCTCATTAAAATCCCTTGGTCAAGCTGGTCTATTAACATTTTTTATTTTCATTTTTATTCCTCATTTTGTTTCAGATTTTAATCTAAAAATTCATGAAAAATTTAACCCGTAGGCTGATTTTTTTAGTGATTGCCTTAGTTTCTACATCACATGCCTATTCTCAAAAAATAAAACATGTGATTTTAATTGGCTCTGATGGATTTGGAGCTTACGCCTTTGAAAAGGCTAAAATTCCAAATCTAAGAGCGATGATGAAAGAAGGATCATGGTCTTTAGAGGCCAGAACTGTGCTACCTTCTTCCAGTGCGGCAAACTGGGCATCAATGGTTATGGGTGCTGGTCCGGAGCTTCATGGCTACACCACTTGGGGCAGTAAAAAGCCAGATATGCCACCTAGGCTTGTGGATGATTATGGGATGTTTCCAAGCATATATTCACAACTGCGTAAAGAAAAGCCCGATAGTGAAATCGGCGTGATTTATGAATGGGATGGTATCGGATATTTATTCCCCAAAGCAGCAGTGAATAAAGATCAGAATCTTGATGGAGATATTGCTGTTACCAATGCTGCCACTGCTTATATCAAAGAGAAAAAACCAAATTTCCTATTTGTTCATCTGCATGATGTGGATAGTGTGGGTCATCAGATTGGCCATGGAACTCCTGAATATTATGCAGCTATTGAGCGGACTGATACTCACATCGGAACAATCTTAAAAAGTATTGAAGATGCCGGAATTGCAGAAAGTACTGTAGTTTTATTCACCGCAGATCATGGCGGCATCAATAAAGGTCATGGTCTGATTACCATGAATGAAATGCAAATCCCTTGGATTATTAAAGGCCCCGGAATTAAGAAGGATCATGAATTATTGCAAAGCATCATGACCTTTGATACTGCCGCTACTATTGCTGAATTATTGAAATTAAAGGCGCCACAGGTTTGGATTGGAAGGCCTGTGAAAGCTGCGTTTAAAAAGTAATTTGATTGTGTATACTGATTTATTATTCCAATTAAATCACAATCCGCTTCCACTTAACCGAAACATCTGAACCCTCCGCAAGTATTACATGGTCGGCTTGCTGGCTGTTTAAGAATGCAAAATCAGGGCCATACATTTTTTCGAAATCACAATCAATGCTGTGATCAATCACTTGATTAATCTTCCAACTTGGATGATTGATTCTGTATTCCAATGTTTTGTGCTCGTTTACGCGGGTATATCCGAAATAATGTTCAAATATAAAGGATTCTACGCTACCAGCCTTCATTGCATTTCCTTGGCTATGCGCATTTACCCGAATATTATTCCACTTTTTATCCTTTTCCCAGGAATAGTCAATGGTTTTTAAGGTATCACTTAAATGCCAGTGGTGCTTTGTTTTAACGGCCGTGTAATGCTCTTTATAGAGGTAATTGGCCATCCAGGCGACTGGCGCGAAAGGGACTGTTTCATTGATAAAAACAACGCCTCTTTTAATTTTGCCTTCATGCTTTCTAAGCACATAAAACCTCAAATTTATTTCTTCGAATGAGCCTAAATAGGGGATTGGGACTTTAAATATGCGAGTTTTGTTGAACATAAAACCTACTAAACTGACATAGAATTTGCCTTCAAAACTATCCAGCTCAACGCCTTTAGGCAGGTATGGAATCAATACTTTTGGATCTACAGCATAATTTGCCATGATCAGATTTTCCCATTTAGCCTCTAGAAAGTTCATTTATTTTTTTATTCCTCAAAGCTATTGAAAAAACCTAGCCTATAGGGATATTTATTGGCTCTTTATCATGGGGGTATTTCATGTTAAAATTCTTGTTT
>JBIHZP010000179.1:0-3591 GCA_044231315.1 Daejeonella sp.
TTTCTTGGCTAAGGGAATGCCATCCATTGTATTTCAGGGACTCACACTCATTGTAGTGCTCGTTTATACCAAGAATTTTAAGAAATTATTTTCTTGGCAACATATCCTTAGTGGATTAATATGTTTAGTAATTATAGGCGCTTATTTCTATAATTATTATCAATTTAATCCAAATTTGGAGGGATATTTAAGTACCATTTGGAATCAAAGTAGTAAAAGAACAGCTACGGAATTCGGGTTCATAAAAAGTCTAATCCACGTAATCAAATTCCCTTTTGAGCATGCGGGACATTTATTCCCGGCAAGTTTATTGTTATTATTCTGTTTCAATAAAAATTTTATCGCAGGAATAAAGCAAAACCCTTTTTTAACCTTTATTTCATTAGTTTTTTTGGCAAACATCTGGGTTTATTGGCTATCGCCATTAACAAGACCGCGATATTTGATGATGCTCTATCCCCTACTCTTTATTTTGTGGAGCCATGCGTATTATACGTACCGCGAACAACTACCAAAAATCAATAACATACTCAATAAAACCATGTTTTTTCTAGCCTTAGCGGTAAGCATTAGCATTCCTACTGCATTTTTATTTGATTTACAGGCAATTGTACCTTATTTAACTATTAAAATAATTTTCCTTTTTAGCTCAGGCCTATTTCTAACTTTTTTAATATGGAACTTAAAAAGCACAAAAATTATCGGATTTATCAGTCTTTTATTGGTAGTTAAATTAGCATTCTCTTGGTTTGTGCTACCTTACAGATTGAATCATTCAGAAAATAGTTATTACCGTAGTGCAGCGATAGAAATGGGCAATATTGCCGGAGAACAGCCATTTTATTTTTATAAATATCACCCTAATGAGGCTGAAATTCCATTCCATGACCGTTTAATTTTTTACATTCAAAACACGAGAATGAAGCAAGTGAAATTTACTGAAAACGATGCTAAGCCAGGTTATTATTTTACCTTTGATCGGAATCTAAAAAATCCAGATGCCATTTTGATTAAATCGTATCAAAACCTCAAACTGTTCCAAATAAAATGAGAGAACTCTCTGTAGTCATCACCGTTCTCAATGAACGAGATAATATTATTCCACTAATTGGAGCCATTCAAGATGCCCTAAACACCCTTGATTATGAAGTCATATTTGTAGATGATGGATCAAGTGATGGTACACAAAAACAAATTCGTGAAAATGCCAATGATCATATTAAACTGGTAGAATTACGTAAAAACTACGGACAAAGTACGGCCATGACAGCGGGTATTGACCATGCCACAGGTACTTATATTGCCTTAATTGACGGCGATTTACAGAATGACCCTTCCGATATCCCATTCATGCTTCAAAAAATGAAAGATGAAGATTGGGATGTTGTGGCTGGCAATCGAGCAAACCGTCAGGATGGAATGTTTTTAAGGAAAATCCCGTCAAAAATAGCAAATGCCATCATCCGGAGAATGACAGGTGTTTATATCAAAGATTATGGATGTACACTAAAACTATTTAAACGTGAAATTGCTGAAGACCTCGGAATCTATGGCGAATTACATCGTTTTATTCCTGTTTTAGCAAAATTACAGGGGGCAAGCATCACTCAAGTGGATGTTAAGCATCATGCGCGCATTCATGGGACCTCCAAATACGGTCTAAACCGTACGTTTAAGGTAATGGCCGACTTAATAACCATGGTTTTCTTCCGCAAGTACATTCAAAAACCTATGCATCTTTTTGGAAGCCTTGGTTTTATAGCATTAGGATTAGGCATCTTAATTAATACCTATTTATTGATTCTCAAGTTAATGGGTCAAGATATTTGGGGTAAACCAATCCTGATTTTGGGACTTATTTTCCTTTTAGGAGGTATACAATTGATAACTTTTGGGATTCTAGCCGAAATTAATGTGCGCACCTATTTTGAAGGAACAAACAGAAAAACTTACCAGATTAGACGAATTTTTAATGGACAAAAAGAAGATCTGGAACATCGTTAAACTCCTGTTAAAAATATCAATTACAGGATTATCTTTGTACTTAGTTTCAACAAAAGTTGAATTTAAGGATTTGAAGGAAGCATTCAGCAATTCAAACCCTATTTTTCTGTTTTTGGCGTTTTTGGCATTTCTTGTCTCTCAAATCATTGCATCCTCAAGGTTAAATACGTTTTTTAGGGGCATGGGACTTATCATTTCGGAAGTTTTTAACTTTAAGATTTACCTTCTTGGAATGTTTTACAATCTATTTTTGCCGGGTGGAATTGGTGGCGATGGCTATAAAATATTTTTGCTCCGCAAAAAGTTTGAAATTAAGGGCCGTAAATTATTTCAAGCAATCTTTTTTGATCGTTTAAGCGGATTATGGGCTCTGGGACTCATAATTTCCATGTTAGTAATTTTCATCCCTAATCTAGGCATTCCGAACTGGGTACCAATTGTGGTGGTTGCAAGCGGCAGCATAGCTTATTATGTGGTTATGAGAAAGTTTTTTAAGGACTATAGCCATCAATTTTTAACTACTCACTTCAAGGCTCTACTGGTTCAATCAATGCAGGTTATATCTGTCATTTTGCTGCTTTTTGCTCTAAATTATGATGGCAAATTTTCGCCTTACCTCTTCATGTTTTTAGCCTCCTCACTGGTGGCTATATTCCCATTTACCGTTGGAGGTTTAGGTGCAAGGGAGCTGGTTTTTGTTTATGGCGCACAATATTTTCAGATGGATCAGCATTTAGCAGTAATCGTTAGCCTCCTATTCTATTGTATATCCGCACTTTTATCACTTAGTGGGATGTATTTTGTTTTTCACCCAAAAGAAATTGGTGTCAGTAAAACTGAACTGGAGCAAGCATCTGAGGGTGAATAATACCCACAAAAAGCCAATTACTAATAGAATTAATCGCTCTTCTGATTGGCAAGATACCAGTCATAAAATGAGCGGAGTCCGACTTCAATACTTGTTCTAGGATGATAATTCAATAATTTCTGCGCCCTACTGATATTTGCATAGGTTTGAGGCACATCTCCAAGCTGCTCTGGCTGCCGATCAATAATTGCCTTTTTTCCACAAATACCCTCAATAGATTCAATTAAGTGTGATAGAGTAACCGTTTGGTGATTCCCAAGATTAATAATCTCAAAATTAGTATCATGGTAATCTATTGCAGCCACAATTCCCTGAATAGTATCTTCTACAAAAGTATAATCCCTACTGGTTGATCCATCCCCAAAAACTGGAATTGCTTTCCCCTTTAAAATGAAATTAAAAAATTTATGAATGGCTAAATCTGGGCGTTGTGCCGGACCATAAACCGTAAAAAAACGAAGCGCCAAAAAGCGGATTCCATATAAATGGCTATATACATGGCCTAACATCTCACATGAAAGCTTAGTTGAAGCGTATGGACTAATAGGCAAAAGCTTATCCTCTTCGGTCCACGGCACCTGCTCATTTATTCCATAAACACTGCTAGAAGATGCAAAAACAAATTGTTTAATCTCTTTCCGACGTGCAAATTCCATTAAGTTTTGAGTCCCGCCAACATTCACATCCTGATAAAGAACAGGATTTAAAATACTTGGCCT
>JBIHZP010000180.1:0-3590 GCA_044231315.1 Daejeonella sp.
AGATAGTGCAACAAATTCTTTAAATTTCACTTCGCACAATTGCCTGATTTTTACCCTTTAAAAAAAGTATTTTTGCCTTATGAATGAAAACAGCGCTTTATTGTATGCTATCATTGAAAACGCGATAGATGGTATTATTACGATTAGTGATCGGGGACTTATAGAATCGATAAATCCGGCTGCCTGTGCTCTTTTCGGTTATTCACATGATGAGGTAATTGGGAAAAATATTTCTATACTAATGCCCAAACCTGATAAAGATCAGCATGATCAATATATTTCAAGATATAATGAGACAGGGTCTGCCAATGTCATCGGAAAGGGCCGTGATGTAAATGGTCAAAAAAAAGATGGGACCTTGTTCCCATTCCGTCTCGGGGTAAATAAAGTAAATTATTCAGGCAGAACAATTTTTGCTGGCTTTATTCATGATCTTTCGAAAGAAAAAGAAGCTGAGGCGAGAACTCTTCATTATGCATCTCAGCTAGAAAAGCTGGTTGAAGATCGCACCCTGTCACTTCAAAAATCAGTAACCGAACTTCAGGCTGCCAAAGAAACTGTCAGCAAGTCTCTGGAAAAGGAAAAGGAGCTCAATCAGCTTAAAAGTCGCTTTGTTTCAATGGCCTCACACGAGTTCCGCACTCCCCTTAGTTCTATAACCTTATCTGCTTCCTTGATTGAAAAGTACAAACTGCAGTCCGACGATATTAATGTAAGCAAACACGTCACAAGAATTAAAAGTTCAGTCGCAAACCTAACTACCATTCTAGATGATTTTCTTTCATTGGAACGATTGGAGGCAGGTAAAATCGAGACTAACTTTACCCATTTCGACATTGTTAAACTTTCGGAAGAAATAACGGAAGAAATGCAGCTGATGGCTAAAAAAGATCAAAATATTATTTATCAACATACGGGTACACACAGCATGGTTTTACTCGATCAAAATCTACTACGTAATTGTATTGTTAATTTGATTTCAAATGCCATTAAATATTCTGGCGAAAACACTTTCATTGAGTTCAATACGGAATTGACTGACAATGTGTGTATTATAAACGTTTGCGATAATGGAATTGGGATTCCAGAAATTGATCATAAACATCTTTTCCAACCTTTTTTTAGAGCAAATAATACTGGTAATATCCCCGGGACTGGCTTGGGTTTGAATATTATCACTCGATATGTGAAGCTGATGGGCGGAAAGGTTAATTTTTGTAGCCTTGCAAATCAGAAAACAGTTTTTACACTTAATTTCCCACTTAAATCTTTATGAAGAAAAAAATTCTAATTATTGAGGATAATAACGATATCAGAGAAAGTTCAATGGAGATTTTGGAGCTCGCGGGCTATGAAGTGCTACAAGCTGAAAATGGGAAAATTGGAGTTGAGCTTGCCCAAAAACACCTTCCTGATATGATACTTTGCGACATAATGATGCCTGAACTTGATGGTTATGGTGTTTTATATCTACTATCCAAAAATCAAAATACTGAAAATATTCCCTTCATCTTTCTTACTGCCAAGACTGAGCGTTCTGATATGAGAAAAGGTATGGAAATGGGGGCTGATGATTATCTAACAAAGCCTTTTGATGATATAGAATTGCTTAATACGATTGAATCGCGTTTCAACAAGCATCAAAAACTAGAATCTTTCTATAGCCAGTCTTTAGAAAGTTTAAAACATCTCGTAAATCAAAACCATGGATTAGATGAGCTGAAGAAAATAATTGCCGACAGAAAGGTAAAATATATTAGAAAAAAGCAGATCATTTACTATGAAGGCGATAGTATTTCAGGCATTTATTTAATTTTAAGTGGTAAAGTAAAGGCAATAAAATTGAATGATGATGGGCGTGAATTTGTAACAGGAATGTATGGTCCTGAAGATTATATCGGAATACAGGCCATGTTGTCTGGCGATCACTATAATGAAACAGTAGAGGCAATTGAAGATACCACCATTTGTTTATTACCGAAAGAAACGGTAAATCAATTGCTTGATAATTACACAGATATTGGTCAAAAGTTTATCAAGGTTTTGTCCAGTAACCTCATTGAAAAAGAAGAACAATTATTGCAACTTGCTTACCATTCCGTCAGAAAACGTATGGCTGAGATTCTCTTACGCCTAGCAAAATCTTCCAATGATGGAGCAGATGAATTAATAATCCGGATTTCTCGTGAAGACCTTGCCTCTATGGCGGGCATGGCAACAGAAACTGTTAGCCGTACCTTGAGTGATTTTAAGGATGAAAACATTATAGAGAAAAAAGGAAGTGTGATTCATATTCTTGATTCATCGAAACTCCTAAAAATGAAAAACTGATTTAGATCACTTTTCTAAATGACTTCACTCATTAGAAATAGCTTTACCAATCTTTAATTTTGGGAAATAGCTATAAATAATGAAAGTTGTTGCCTACAGTATAAAAGAATTTGAGAAGGAATTTTTAGCTCGTGCTAACAATAAGCAACACGATATTACTTTAATTTCCAATTCTTTAAGCCTTGAAACGGTTATGTATGCAGAGGGGAAGGAAGCTGTTGTTGTTTTCACTAATGATGATGTTTCTGAAGCTGTAATTAATAAGCTGGCCGATCTTGGCATCAAATATATTGCTACCCGATCCTTAGAAACAGATCATATCGACCGTAAGGCGGCGAGTTTAAGACAAATAAAGGTAGCAAATGTGCCTTCTTTTTCTCCAGAATCAATTGCCGAATATGCTGTTATGCTTGCCTTATCTCTCAGCCGAAAAATTGTTCCGACAGTAAATAGCACTAAGGAATTTGATTTTAGAATAGATCATCATATTGGTTTTAATTTTTACGGTAAAACTGTAGGAATTATAGGATTGGGAAATGTTGGTAAAGCTACCGCAGCCATCTATAAAGGAATGGGTTGTAGGGTTATTGGCTATGACATAAATTATCCCGAATCGCTTGAGGGAGTTGAGAAAAGCAGTTTAGATCAAGTTTTGGAGGAGTCAGATATTATTTCTCTCCATATTCCAATTAATTCCGCCACTAGGCATCTCATCAATAATCAAAGTCTAAATAAGATGAAGGATGGCACGATGCTGATTAATACCAGTAGTGGTGAATTGATTAAATCTTCTGATGTTCTTCGAGCCCTTAAGAGTCGCAAAATAGCTTATCTAGGATTAGATGGCTATGAATTTGAAAAAAGTCTCTTTTTTTCGGATCACAGAAGTGATGATAAGAAAGACAATATATTGGAGCAATTACTTTCTTTACCCAATGTAATTATTTCACCTCACCAAGCTTTTTTAACGAAAGAAGCCTTACAAGAAATTGCGAACCTGACCATAAAGAATTTGGATAATTGGCATGCAGGAAGGTGTTCGGGAAAGGCTTGCGCTTGTTATGACGGATGCAGAAAAGCACTCGGGGACTCCTAAATTATCAATTGAAATATGGTTACGCAGCAACTTATCGATAAATATCATGTGGCAGCACCACGTTATACGAGCTATCCCACAGTTCCTTATTGGGATACTGATTTTCCAGATATAAATAAATGGAAGGAATCTATTAAACTCTCTTTTGGGCATAGTAATGCTA
>JBIHZP010000181.1:0-3586 GCA_044231315.1 Daejeonella sp.
AAAAATCTCAATGGAAAAAGAATAGAAAAGAATATTAATATTTAGAAAATATGTTTACAGGTATAATTGAGACTATCGGTCGTGTAGTAGAGTTAAAAAAGGATCAAGATAATTTACATCTTATTATTGAATCGAATATCTCAAATGAACTTAAAATCGACCAATCTGTTGCGCATAATGGTGTTTGTTTGACTGTTGTAGCCTTAACTGATGGCACTCATACCGTAACGGCTGTGGCCGAAACGCTAAATAAATCTAATATCGGACAACTTAAGGAGGGGAATCTAATTAATTTGGAACGATGCATGCAAATGAATGGACGTTTAGACGGGCATATTGTGCAAGGCCACGTAGATCAAACAGCATTATGCACTGAAGTAAAAGAAATGGGTGGCAGCTGGGAATACAGCTTCACTTATGACCCTAAAATGGGGAATATTACTGTCGAAAAAGGTTCAGTTTGCGTAAATGGAATTAGTCTGACGGTAGTAAACTCTCAAAAAAACGCCTTTTCAGTAGCTATCATTCCCTATACTTACGAACATACCAATATGCAGGAGCTAAAAAAGGGAGGTACTGTGAATTTGGAGTTTGATATTATCGGGAAATATGTTGCGCGGTTGGTGGGGAGGTAGGGCTTCGAATTTATTTGAAATTACGCCTCTGGTCGGTGTTGTCACCGTACCAGACGTCACCCATTAAGCTCTGCCCTATCGTAACAGTCATTAAAAGTGGTACGGTGACAACACCGACCACAGGGAAACTAAGCTAATTGGTACGGTGACAACACCGACCACAGGAGAACTAAGCTAATTGGTACGGTGACAACACCGACCACAGGAGAACTAAGCTAATTGGTACGGTGACAACACCGACCACAGGGGAACTAAGCTAACGTGGTACGGTAACCACACCGACCAAAGGAAAGAAAATTGAGTGAATTATAATTACTCTATTGCCTTACCCTTCATGGCACTTGAAATGGCAGTATTCATCAAGCGTTCCGCAAAAGGACGTGTAAATTCATTCAACTCGTCAATACTCTTCAAAATAAGGTCTTTATCGCCAGAACCCAATGAATTTTTAAGCGCGGAAATTAAATTCTGAGTATCAACAGTCTCTTTTTCAGAAACTTGATCCGTATTTTTTGCAAGGAAGCGTTCCACAGTATAAACCATTTGCTCGCCTTCGGTGCGGGCTTCTATGATCATTCTTTTGCTCACATCTTCGCGTGCATTTTCTACACTGTCCAAAAGCATTTGCTCCACTTGTTCATCGGTTAAACCATAAGTAGGTTTAACCTCCACCTCCTGCTTTACTCCTGAACGCAATTCAACAGCTTCAACAGTTAAAATTCCATCAGCATTAAGCTTAAAATTGATATCCACCTTGGGGAATCCTGCCGGCATGGCTGGAATACCTTTCAAATCGAATTCTGCCAATTTTCTATTTTCAGATACTAAATCACGCTCCCCCTGATAAACAGAAATCTTCATGTTTACTTGTCCGTCGATTGACGTAGTGTATTGTCTACCCGCTTTTGTTGGAACTTTCGCATTTCTCGGAATAATCACATCCATCAATCCGCCCATAGTTTCAATTCCCAAAGAAAGAGGTGTAACATCCAACAATAAAATATCTTTTCTGTTTCCTGCTAAAATATCAGATTGAATGGCGGCTCCTAAAGCAACCACCTCATCCGGATTAATCTGATCATGCACTTCTTTACCAAAAAATTCGGCCACCCTCCCTTTTACTAGAGGTGTACGTGTGGATCCACCGACCATGACCACTTCATGAATATCAGCGATGTTTAATCCCGCATCTTTTAATGCATTTTTACAACAATCTATGGTTTGGTCGATTTTATTTGAGATTAGCTCCTCAAATTTAATTTTAGTGATTGCACAAGGCACATCGCCAACAAAATCATTGAATATATTTTGAGTAGTCAAGGCTTTTTTAGCCTCTTCTGCCTTCAAACGTAAAGCCTGATTGAATGAAGCGTCTCCCAGCTTATCCTCAAGTTTATTTTGTTCAATCCAATAATTTACGATAGCCTGATCAAAATCATCCCCACCTAAAAAAGTATCTCCATTGGTTGAAAGTACTTCAAAAATGCCATTTTGAATTTTTAAAATAGATACATCGAAAGTCCCACCCCCTAAATCGTAAACTGCAATAATTTTTTCCTCATCAGGATTTAAACCTATACCATAAGCCAAACTAGCGGCGGTAGGCTCGTTCACAATCCTTAAAACATCTAAACCTGCCAATTTACCGGCATCGCGTGTAGCTTGTCGCTGACTATCATTAAAATAAGCAGGAACAGTAATTACAGCCCGATTAACCGCCGTTTTTAGCGCGTGCTCTGCCCTTTCCTTCAGCTCCTTCAAGATCATTCCGGAGAGTTCAATGGGCGAATAAAATTTATCCCCCACCTTAATTTTGACTAAGCTTTCGCGATCATCGTCAATAATTTTATAGGAAAATAGACTGCTATGTGCTTCTATATCTTTAAAAGAACGACCTAGAAGTCGTTTAACCGAAAAGATGGTATTTTGAGGATCAGAAATTAGAAATTCTTTGGCTTCATTACCCACAATTACAGATCCATCGCCTTGAAAATGAATAACTGAAGGGACAAGAAGGCCTTTTCCAGTATCATTAATAACCTGAGGATGACCATCGGGGTTTATGAATGCAACTAGGCTATTTGTTGTACCGAGATCAATCCCAACAATTAATTCTTCCTTTTGTACAGAACCGGTCGCAATGTTAATAGATACTTTAGCCATAATTGTTTCTCAACAAGCGGCAAAGGTAGCGAGTTTAGGCACAATACCGAAGTATTCACTCACATTTGATTTTTTATTACAATTCAATTAGTTTGTGGAATGAGAATTCAGCCTTTTTGGTCATCCAAAGCCAAAGCAAAAATTTACAGGTGATGACAGTTTCATTTAGCGGTCGAACCTTAATCGCTTACCGTAAATGCCGTCTTTAATCTGGCCATTATCATAAACCAAATTACCGGAAACTATGGTACTGATTACGCTTGAGCTAAAAACCTCACCTTCAAATGGACTCCAGCCACACTTGTATAATAAATTACTTTTATTCACGGCGCAAGGTCTATTTAAATCTACAAGTACTAAGTCGGCCCAATAACCTTCACGAATAAAACCGCGCTTATTAACTTGAAAACAGATTGCCGGACTATGAGCCATTTTTTCGGCTATTTTCTCTAAACTGATTTTACCCTTTTTGTAAAGTTCAAGCATCGCGATTAGTGCATGTTGCACGAGGGGGCCTCCCGCAGGAGCTTTACTATATTCTTGAGATTTCTCTTCAATGGTATGAGGAGCATGATCCGTTGCAATGATATCAATATGATCGTCTAAAACTGCCTGTAAAATCGCTTCCCTATCGGCAGCAGATTTTACCGCAGGATTCCACTTAATCCAGTTGCCCTTGCTTGCATAATCCGCATCCGAGAACCATAAATGATGAATACAAGCTTCTGAGGTAATTCTCTTCCGACTTAAAGGAATTGTATTATCAAATAGGCTGGTCTCAATTGCTG
>JBIHZP010000182.1:0-3576 GCA_044231315.1 Daejeonella sp.
CAGAAGCGAGCTGCGACTTAGCCTGTGATAGGTCGGCAAGTGTTTTTGCACCAACATCATAAAACTTTTGTTCAATATCCAATTGTTGTTTTGAAATCGCTAATTGCTGCTGAGAAGCAATTAAAATATCTTGGGCATTTAACACGGATAAATACCCTGTTACAACCGTTAAAATTAAATCATTCTTTATTTTTTGTGTATTACTTTTATCCGCATCCAATTGCAATTTGTTTTGTGAAATCTGATTAAGTTTCTGAAACCCTTGAAATAAGGCAGTCCCGGATGACAAATTCCCACTTGTGGAGGTAATTGCTTGGTTAACAAACTGATTAGTTAAAGGGTCAATACTTCTACCGAAGTTAAAGTTTAAACCAGTATTTGCATTTAAGGTAGGAAGCAGAGCTAATTTTGATTGCTGCAAATTCTCATCAGAGATAGCCTCAGTAAATTGTGCCTGTTTGATTTGAAGATTGTTTTCAATCACAAGCTCAGTAGCACGCTTCAAGGTTAAAAGCTCTTGCGCCGATAATGATATACCAGAAAAAGCTATTCCCAAAAAACTAAGGAGAAAATATTTAAAAAAGTATTGGTGTTTTATATGTTCCATATATTAATTAACAAAATTGAATCGTTTATAAATCCGCACAAAAATACTACCATTTAATTAGCTAACATATTTATCTTCGCAATAAATTATTAAGCTATTGTATTTATCCTATTCCCCCATTTGGTTGCAGTGGTTTTATCCAACACTAACCTGGCACAAAAGCAGGAAGGAAAAAATCATTTTTCTCACTTTTGACGACGGACCTATACCAGTTGTTACACCATTTGTGTTAAATACCCTCAAAAAGTTTAATGCAGAGGCTACATTCTTTTGTATTGGAGAAAATATTGATAAACATCCGGAAGTCTTTGCGGATGTTATTGAAGCTGGCCATAAAGTAGGCAATCATACCTACAACCACCTAAAAGGGTGGAATTTTAAAGATAATGAATATTTAGATAACATCAAAAAATGCGCTCAGCATACTGGCATTCAGCTTTTTAGACCGCCATACGGTAGAATAAAAAAAACTCAGATCAAAGCACTTAATTTATTAAACCCAGAAGTAGAAATTGTGATGTGGGATGTTCTGAGTGGCGACTTTGATCAATCAATCACCACTGAGAAATGTATTAATAATGTATTAAAAAATGTTAAAAATGGGTCTATCATTGTATTTCATGATAGTTTGAAAGCTTTTGGCCGACTGGAAGAAAGTTTACCTATTATTCTAGAAGAATTAAGTAAACGTGGATATGCTTTCAAAAGCCTCTGACGGCAATTTTTTTTTATAAAAAAGGCATTAAATTCAGAGAGTTCAAAAAATAATTTTCATAAAAGGCAAGCTGAATTTTAATGATTCAAATCATTTTTTCGAATTTAAAATTTCGTAAATTTGCAATCAGATCCTAGCGATCACGAAGAAATGAGCAGAACGATTAGTTTGTTTTTAATTTTTGCCCTTGGTTTTCAATGCCTAAGTAAACTAAGTTTAATTGCCTATTACAATATCAATATTGAATACATTATCCAAGAACTTTGTGAGAACAAAGACAAGCCTCAACTTAATTGCAAAGGGAAATGTTATCTTAAAAAGAAACTAAACGAAGCTGATAAAGCCGAAAATCAAACTTCTCGTACACTAAAACAATTAGAATTACCAGTTTTTATTTGCAATCACTATAATTTCAAAACCATACAAAATCAAGAGCCAGTTAAACTAACTAAGTTCCAAGAAGATTTATATGCCTATTTATCGATTGATTACATTTTCCACCCACCACCCTTTATTGCGTATTCCTAATTCAGTTATTCAACACTGATTTTTCAAATTAACAATTAAATCAAAATTTTCAGTCGAAATGATTGAAAAAACACTGCTATGCGCTAAATGCAATGGTAATCAATTGCCATTTTATTTGGACAGAAATGCTCATTTATTAAAAATAAATCATGAAATATATATTTTTTTATCTAATTGTATTCTCTATAATTAGCACTTCATCTTGCAAAAAAGATGACACTACTGAAGTTGAAGATCCAAAAAGTTCACTCCTAAAAATTTCTGAGACTTATGCGATAGGTTCGGCCGCTAAGGTCGAGCTATGGTCGAATACAGAACTAAGTACTGGCTATCAAAATTTATTTGTTGCACTATACGATTCAGTTACAAATAAATCAATAAGCACTGCAACTGTTCAGATCATGCCAATGATGGAAATGAACATGAATGGAATGAAGATGAGCCATTCAGCACCTTTTGAAAGCCCCGAAAGCAGCAATTCAATCAATTCCCTTTTTCCATGTTCTGCAGTTTTTACCATGCCTAGTAATGGAACAGATGGGATATGGAGGATGAAAATTATGGTTAAAAAAGAAGGTCAAAGCAAATTTGGGATAGCCAATATGCCTATAACTGTGAAACAATCAACCCCAGAGCGTGTCAGGAATATTACAGCAGTAGATGGCACCAAACTAACAATAGCCTATATTTTGCCATCTAAACCTAAGGTTGGAGTGAATGATTTTGAGATCAGTATTCACCGCAAGCAGGACATGATGACCTTTCCGGCTGAGGATAGCTATAGCATTGTCATGACACCAGAAATGCCTAGTATGGGCCATGGTTCACCAAACAATATCAACCCCTTACATATTAAAAATGGACATTATAAAGGGAAAGTGAATTTTACAATGACAGGCGACTGGAAAATAAATCTTGAACTTAAAAAAGACGGGAAAACCAGCTCAACTTTTTTTGACCTTTTATTCTAAAACGATGAAAAGCCTACTTAAAGCATTTCTGTTGCTAAATGGCATACTATTTTCCTTCACTGCAGCATTTGCACAACAGTTAAAGGATACTATTTTCAAGAGCCTAGAATTGAAAGAAGTCTATATTAAGGGATATTCACAAAGCAAACATCCCGGTTCAGCCTTTTATCAGTCATCCAGTCTCTCCAGTACTGAAGATATACTTTCCAGAATTGAAGGCATCAGTCTGATCCGCCGTGGCCCCATTGGTATGGAACCGGTCTTGAGGGCA
Source organism: Daejeonella sp. (assembly GCA_044231315.1). Lineage (GTDB taxonomy): Bacteria > Bacteroidota > Bacteroidia > Sphingobacteriales > Sphingobacteriaceae > Daejeonella. The sequence goes on from JBIHZP010000182.1 coordinate 3,093, forward strand.
TTCAGTGCAGGACAGGTCAATATTGTGATTGACGGAATGAAATTTTTTGGTGCATGTACCGACAAGATGGATCCTGTGACCATTTATACAGAACCAGTAAATCTGCAGAGTATTGATATCAAATATGCCGGTGATGGCATGGCAATGGGTTCCTCAATTGGAGGAACCCTTAACCTGAAACTAGCGGAAGCAGAACTGAATTCTAATAAAAAAATATCAGGAACTGTTGCTTCTGGCTATTATTCGGCCGCAACAGCAATTCAAAATATCTTAGCCTTGGATTACAGTTCAAAAAAATGGGCCATGAGGGTCAGTGGAGTATACAGAAAAGCAGGGAACTATCGTAACGGAGCAAACCAATTAGTTGACTTTTCACAATATGAAAAGACGAATGCAAGTATTTCGGGCAAATACAGGATCAACGAAAACAGCACCATCAAGGCAGATCTTTTGTTAGACGATGGCTGGAACATCGGCTATCCTG
>JBIHZP010000183.1:0-3569 GCA_044231315.1 Daejeonella sp.
GATCATGTGAAAGACGCTATTGCTGGAATAAAAATCTCAAACTAAATAGCTATACTATTTGAAAGAAGCCGCCCGCGTCTAATCGTTGGGGGGCTTTTTTCATTACAATACAAATATTTTTACCTGTATCAGTAGATTTAACAAATTCAAGGCCATGGGATTATTTGACTTTTTCAAAAAGAAAGAAAGCAACGTACAAGAGCAAGTTGAGCTGGATAAAACCTTAGAAAAAACCAAGGAAAATCTATTTTCCAAAATCACAAAAGCTGTAGTTGGCAAATCAAGCGTTGACGATGATGTGCTTGATGAACTTGAAGAAATTCTAGTAAACTCTGATGTCGGTGTTCAAACAACTCTTAAAATTATAGCGCGCTTGCAAGCTCGTGTGGCTCAAGACAAATACATAAATACAACTGAGCTTCATGAATTACTTCGTGCTGAAATTCAAAATCTATTAGCAGAAAACAATAGCAACGACTTCCGGAATTTTGAATATGGTAATCATAAACCTTATGTTATTATGGTTGTGGGGGTTAATGGTGTTGGCAAAACCACTACCATTGGCAAATTAGCTCATAAACTGAAATCTGCAGGCAATAAAGTTGTTTTAGGTGCCGCCGATACATTCAGAGCCGCTGCCGTTGATCAACTTAGGCTATGGGCTGAACGTGTAAATGTTCGTATCGTTGCCCAGCCCATGGGTTCAGATCCTGCTTCAGTAGCATTCGACACCCTGCAATCTGCTGTTGCCAATGGCGATGATGTTGCCATTATTGATACTGCCGGACGATTACATAATAAGGTCGCTTTGATGAACGAACTAACCAAAATCAAACAGGTTATGCAAAAGGTCGTTCCAGGTGCTCCACATGAGATACTTCTTGTTCTCGATGCCTCTACAGGCCAAAATGCCATTGAACAGTGCAAACAATTTACCCAGGCAACTGAAGTTAATGCGCTAGCACTAACCAAATTAGATGGTACAGCTAAAGGTGGTGTGGTAATCGGAATATCCGATCAGTTTAAAATTCCGGTGAAATACATCGGTGTGGGCGAAGGTATCGAACACCTTCAACTATTCAATAAAAAAGAGTTCGTAGACTCCCTATTTAAAAATTAGGGCAGAACAGCATGAAAACAAAAAGCAGCAAAGAGATTAGCATAGTTAAGCCAAGAGTAAATGTCATTACCCTTGGTTGTTCCAAAAACATTCACGACTCAGAAGTCCTAATGGGCCAATTGCGAGGCAATCAAATGGATGTGGTGCATGAAGACCAAAAGCTAAACAAAGACGATATTATTGTCATCAATACCTGCGGATTTATCGACAATGCAAAGCAGGAGTCTATCGATACTATCTTACAATACAGCGAGTTAAAGAATCAAGGGAAAGTTGGAAAAGTAATCGTAACAGGTTGTTTATCAGAAAGATACAAGCCTGAACTTGAAGCTGAAATAAAAAATGTAGATTCTTTTTTCGGAACCAACGACCTTCAAAATCTTTTAAGTTCAATTGGTGCGGATTATAAACATGAATTGGTTGGCGAGCGACTCTTAACAACTCCTTCCCACTTTTCATACTTTAAAATTGCTGAAGGCTGCAACAGACCTTGCTCCTTCTGTGCCATTCCTTTAATGCGTGGAAAGCATGTCTCTAAACCAATCGACGATTTGGTGAAAGAAGCCAAATACCTTGCTAAAAATGGGACTAAAGAATTAATTCTTATTGCTCAAGATCTAACTTATTACGGCTTAGATCTTTATAATAAGAGGAATTTAGCTGATTTAATGCGTAACTTATCTGATGTTGATGGCATTGAATGGATTCGTTTACAATATGCCTACCCTTCTGGTTTTCCGATGGATATTTTAGATGTAATGAACGAACGCTCAAACATATGTAATTACCTAGATATGCCTCTTCAGCATATCAGCGATACGATGTTAAGCTCCATGCGACGTGGAATTACAAGCCAAAAAACAATCGATTTGGTAAGCTCCATTCGTGATAAAGTTCCAAACATTGCTTTGCGTACCACCTTAATTTGTGGATATCCCGGAGAAACGGAAAAAGATTTTGAAGAAATGAAAGAATGGGTAGCCGAAAGTCGCTTCGACCGATTAGGATGTTTTACCTATTCACATGAAGAAAAAACGCATGCACATCTACTAAATGATGATGTTCCTGAAGAATTGAAGCAAGAGCGTGTAGATGAAATCATGAATATTCAGCAAGAGATTTCATTCGATATCAATCAAGACAAAGTTGGAAAAACATTCAAAGTCCTAATTGATAAAAAAGAAGGTGATTACTTCATTGGTCGTACAGAATTTGATTCTCCAGAAGTGGATAATGAAGTTTTGATCGATGCAAAAAGCAGTTATGCTACACCTGGAAGTTTCGTAAATGTAAAAATTGACCGTGCCGAGGACTTCGATCTCTATGGTAAAATTGTCAAAATATAGTTCTTTTCAGGGGAATTCATAAAATTCCTCTAATTTCGTTTAAAATGAAGGCGACTTACATAGATTATAGTGAAACGCAAAGCTTTTCAAAGGAACTAATCCGTTTTTTGGCAGAGGATCCTCAATTAGCATCTTTCTATTCCGAAAGTCCTACAATTGAAGGTTTTAAGAATTTAATCGCCCGAAAAAAAACAAGCGCAAATAGACCTATTTTAGTACAGGTATTACGCGACCAATATTCGAAAATTAAAGGCCCTGTAAATCTGTCGGTTGTAGCCAATATTCAACTGCTTGAAAAGGATAACACCTTCACTGTTTGTACGGGTCATCAACTTAATCTCTTTACCGGTCCGCTTTACTTTATTTTCAAAATTGTAACCGCAATAAATCTCGCCAAAGAGCTTAAAAGTAATTTTCCCGATAAAAATTTTGTCCCAGTTTACTGGATGGCGACCGAAGACCATGATTTTGCCGAAATAAATCACACCCATATTGCCGGTAAAAAAATAAGCTGGGAGCATCATGCTTTGGGTGCAACTGGTAGGCTTCAAACACTTGGAATTGAAAAAGCCATCAAGGAATATCAACAAGTGCTGGGTATTTCTGAGAATGCAGAAGCACTCAGTAATCTTATCCAAAAGGCCTACACCGAACATTCTAGCTTAGCGGATGCTACTAGATACCTTGTAAATGCGCTTTTTGAGGATTATGGATTAATCATTCTCGATGCCGATGATGTACGATTGAAAAGTCAACTTTCAGCGATCATCACCAAAGATATTATCGAGCAAAATAGCTTCAAGCATATCACAGCCTCCAATCATAAATTAGCAGAGCAAGGCATTGAAGCGCAGGTGAATCCGAGAGAAATCAATTTCTTTTATCTCCGCGATGGCTTAAGAGAGCGCATTGTGTTTGAAAATGATACCTATTCAGTCCTAAATACAGAAATCAGCTTTAGCGAAGATAGCTTGAAGAAAGAAATTTCTGAACACCCCAATCGCTTTAGTCCCAATGTTGTGATGCGCCCACTTTACCAAGAGCTCATCTTACCTAACCTAGCCTATATTGGCGGAGGTGCCGAAGTTATTTACTGGCTGCAG
>JBIHZP010000184.1:0-3552 GCA_044231315.1 Daejeonella sp.
TTTTTTTAAAAAAGCTTATTATTTTTGATATTTTTATTGAAAATTAGATTAAATCATTTATTTTTATCAAAAAAAATTAAAAAACTCAGAAAATGTCATCTCTAAGATTCCAAGCACTAAACTCAGTACTTTCTAGAACAATTCCTGAAGTACAAATGCCTTCATCAAAGCTATCTGATTTTTACGGCTGTAATGTCTTTGATCAGAAGAAAATGAAAGATAGCTTATCTAAAGAAGCCTTCAATAGCATTGTGGATTCTATTAATTCTGGAACTCCAATTGATAGAGGTATTTCAGAACAAGTAGCTTCAGCAATGAAATCTTGGGCAATGTCTAAAGGAGCTAGTCATTATACCCATTGGTTTCAGCCTTTAACAGGAACTACTGCAGAGAAACATGATTCATTTTTTGAACCTGGCTCTGACGGACAAGGATTGGAAAAGTTTTCTGGGGAAGCTTTATCACAGCAAGAACCTGATGCATCAAGTTTCCCTAATGGTGGTATTAGAAGCACATTTGAGGCAAGAGGTTATACGGCATGGGATCCATCATCTCCCGCTTTTATCATTGGCACCACTTTATGCATCCCAACTGTATTTGTTTCTTATACAGGTGAAGCATTAGATTATAAGGCTCCCCTTTTAAAGGCGATCAGTTTAATGGATAAAGCAGCTGTTGCTGTTGCACAGTACTTTGACAAAAATATTGATAAGATTAATAGCTCGTTGGGTATCGAACAGGAATATTTCTTGGTTGATTTAGCTTTATTTAATGCTAGGCCAGATTTATATCTTACAGGTAGAGCTCTTTTTGGACATATGTCTGCCAAAAACCAACAATTAGATGATCATTATTTTGGATCTATTCCCGAGCGTGTTTTAGCTTATATGCAAGATTTTGAAACAGAAGCGATCAAGCTTGGAATACCATTAAAAACTCGTCATAATGAGGTTGCTCCTTCTCAATTTGAATGCGCGCCATTGTATGAAGAAATGAATCTTGCCATTGACCATAATTCATTATTAATGGATTTGATGGATAAAGTAGCACGAAGACACAACTTCAAAGTACTTTTACATGAGAAGCCTTATGCAGGAATTAACGGTTCTGGAAAGCATAACAACTGGTCGCTGATAACCAATACCGGTAAAAACTTACTTTCTCCAGGAAAGACTCCTAAGAATAATTTAATGTTTCTTACCTACTTTGTCAATACAATTAGAGCAGTTTTTGAATACTCTGATCTATTAAGAGCTTCTATTGCATCTGTTAATAATGATCATCGTCTGGGAGCAAACGAAGCCCCGCCTGCCATTATTTCAATGTTCTTAGGCTCACAGTTAAATGATTTACTGGATGAGATTGAAACTTCAAGGGTAACCAATAAAATGAAGCAAGAGCCTTCATTGTGGACAAATATTCCTAAAATACCACAAATTTTATTGGATAATACTGACCGTAATCGTACTTCACCATTAGCATTTACGGGTAATAAATTTGAATTACGAGCAGTAGGTTCTTCAGCAAACTCTGCGAATCCAATGACCATCTTAAATACCATTGTTGCGAATCAATTAAATAAATTCAAAGCTGAAGTTGATAAACTGATCAAAAAGGGCGAAAAAAAGGATGTCGCCATTATGACTGTCATCAAACGCTATATCAAAGAATCCAAAGCAATTCGTTTTGAGGGCAATGGTTATAGCGATGAATGGGCAGAAGAAGCTAAAAAGAGAGGTTTGTCAAACATCAAAACTACTCCTAAAGCACTAGATGTTTTATTAGACCCAAAAACTGATAAATTATTTGAAGAAACCGGAGTATTCAGTAAACGGGAGTCGCATGCACGCCATGAAATTCTCTTAGAAAGCTATTTCAAAAAACTTCAAATTGAAGCCAGAGTAATGGGCGATTTAGTAGATAATGTGATTATTCCTACGGCAATTAACTATCAGACAACTCTAATTGAAAATGTTAAGGGTTTAAAAGAAATAGGCTTAGGCGAAGAAACATATGCTGCTCAGCTTGAAATTATTAAGAAAATTTCAGGACATGTTAACTTTATCAGAACAGCGAACCTTGAAATGGTAAGTGAACGTAAAAAAGCAAATAACATTGTAGATATTAGAGATAAGTCAATCGCTTACGATGAAAAAGTTAAATCTTTCTTCGATCCAATTAGATACCATGTTGATAAATTGGAACAATTAGTAGATGACTCAAAATGGCCCTTGCCAAAATTCAGAGAATTATTATTCCTTAAATAATTTATAGTTAACTGAATATTTTAAATATATTTTTGATAAGAAGGTCCTCCGCAAGGGGACTTTCTTATTTTATTTAAATCTGATTTTATAATTATTGAAAATTATCCTAGATATTACCTTAACTAAGCTGTGAAAAGCTAAATTTGCGAAAGCTCATTTTTATACTAATTACTATTATTATTTTTGTGTGAATGTCAGATCTTAAATATAACCAGCGCGGCGTTTCAGCTGATAAAGAGGATGTGCACAATGCCATCAAAAACATCGATAAAGGAATTTATCCAAAAGCATTTTGTAAAATTATTCCTGATATTTTAGGTTCCGATGAAGCTTATTGCAATATCATGCATGCAGATGGTGCTGGTACAAAATCATCTTTGGCATATATTTATTGGAAAGAAACGGGTGATCTCTCTGTCTGGAAAGGGATTGCTCAAGATGCCATTATTATGAATCTTGATGATTTATTATGTGTAGGCGCTACGGATAATATTTTACTCTCCTCAACTATTGGTCGCAATAAAAACTTAATACCGGGCGAAGTAATTGCCGAACTAATTAATGGAACTGAGGAAATTTTAAGTGAACTGCGAGAACTGGGCATAGGAATTTATTCAACAGGTGGCGAAACTGCTGACGTTGGAGATATCGTTAGAACAATTATTGTAGATTCCACAGTTACTTGTAGAATGAAACGTGCAGATATCATTAGCAACGAGAAAATGCGTGCGGGCGATGTAATTGTTGGCTTATCCTCTTCTGGTAAAGCAAGTTATGAGAGTGAATATAATGGAGGCATGGGTTCTAACGGACTTACATCAGCAAGACATGACGTTTTTCACAAATACATTGCTGAAAAATACCCAGAAAGTTATGACCCCGCGGTTCCTTATGAACTAATATTTTCGGGAAATAAAAATTTAAAAGATTCAATTCAAATACCTGCAACAGATTTTAACGAGGAGTTAAACATTACGGCTGGAAAATTAGTCCTATCTCCTACCCGTACCTATGCTCCTATAATCAAGAAAGTACTCGATCAACATCGTGAAAAAATTCATGGCATGGTTCATTGTAGTGGTGGTGCACAAACAAAAGTGCTTCACTTTATTAACAATCTGCATATCATAAAAGATAACTTGCTGCCAGTGCCACCTCTTTTTAGCCTCATTCAAGAACAGTCTGGGACAGATTGGCGTGAGATGTATAAGGTCTTTAACATGGGTCACAGAATGGAATTCTATGTGCCTCTAGATATTGCCGAATCAATAATTGAAATATCAAA
>JBIHZP010000185.1:0-3545 GCA_044231315.1 Daejeonella sp.
TTTTCTTTTATTCCTAAACTCTTTAACCTATTTTTACAAAAAAATAATAATTATGGAATGGTTAGCAAACCCTGAAATCTGGATATCATTAATCACCTTAACAATTCTTGAAATAGTTCTTGGAATAGATAATATCATATTTATTTCAATTATGGCGTCAAAACTTCCAGCTAACAAGCAGAAAAAGGCTCGTCAGGTTGGTTTAGCCTTGGCTATGATTACTAGAGTGCTATTGCTTCTATCCTTGTCTTGGATTATGACATTAACGAGTCCCTTGTTCAATATGGGCGAATGGATTGCTTTAACTGACGCCGAACTATTGAAACAGTTTGCAATTTCAGGTAGAGATCTAATCCTTATTATTGGAGGTTTATTTCTGATTTATAAAAGCACTAGTGAGATTCATGATAAGCTAGAAGGTGCGGAGCACCATGCTGATTCAAAAGCAGTTGTGACTTTTTCTGGTGTTATTATTCAGATTCTGATTCTTGATATTGTTTTCTCGCTCGACTCCGTAATCACTGCCGTAGGCATGGCAGATCACATTGAAGTAATGATTGCTGCTGTGATCATTGCTGTAATTGTGATGATGCTTTCTGCTGGTGCAATCAGTGAATTTGTGAACAAGCATCCTACGGTAAAAATGCTGGCCTTGTCATTCCTTCTACTTATTGGAGTATCACTTTTAGCTGAAGGTTTTGATCAGCATATTCCAAAAGGATACATTTATTTTGCGATGGCTTTCTCGGTTTTAGTTGAAATGTTGAATCAAAAAATGAACAAAGGCAAAAAACCTGTTCATTTACACAATTTGCCCGAAGAAAAATAGATTTCAATTACATTACGCGGCAGAGCAGGCCTTTAAGATATTCACCCTCTGGAAATGATGATCTTACTGGATGGTCTGCCGCCTGTGAAAATTGCTGAATAAATTGTACTTCTTTGCCTGCATCCAAAGCTGCCCAAGCAATGATTTGCTTGAACATGTTCATATCAACAGCTCCTGAGCATGAATAAGTAGCTAAAAGTCCGCCCTCATTAAGTAAAAGCATGGCCATTCTGTTAAGGTCTTTGTATGCTCTAGACGCTTTTGTTAGTGCAGAACGTGATGGTGCATATTTAGGTGGATCTAAAATAATAACATCAAATTTTTCATTTTCATCCCTAAATACCCTCAACTGTTTATTTACATCAGACTGGATCAAACGATGGGGGATACTCGTAAATTTATTACTTTCAATATTTCGTTTTAAAGTTTCTAAAGCCAATGCCGAGCTATCCACACTGATAACTTCTTTTGCTCCTTTAGATATGGCATTAAGGCTAAACCCGCCAGAGTAGGAGAAACAATCTAATACTCTTTTGTCTTTTGCATATTCTGCAACCCACTTTCGGTTCTCGCGTTGATCACAATAAAATCCTGATTTTTGTCCCTCAGCAATATTTACCTGATATAAAACTCCATTCTCCTTAACATTTACAAACTCGGGTGGTTCGGAACCCATTAAAATGCCACCAGAGGAGGCGTCCATTCCTTCGTGAGCGCGTGCTGATGCATCGCTCTTATCAAATATTCCTTTCGGTTTCAATAATTGCTGCAATTCATCAAGAATGACTCCCTTTATACGTTCTATGCCGGAAGTAAGGATCTGAACGGAAAGAAAATCGGCATAGCGGTCAACAATCAATCCGGGAAGGAAATCTGCTTCACTAAATATTAAACGATAGGTATTTGTCCCTTTTGAATTTAAATTATCTCTATGTTTTACTGCAGTTTTTATCTTTTTTCTCCACCAGCTTTCATCAATTTCAGTCTCCTGATTCCATTCAAGAAGGCGTACCGCCACTCTTGATTTATCATTAAAAAAGCCATAGGCAAGAAAGGCATTATTACTATCATTGACCATTACAATGTCCCCATTTTCAGGATTTCCTTTTATTTGATCAATTGCGCCAGAAAACACCCATGGGTGCATTTGTCTGACCGCTTTTTCTTTCCCTTTTTTTAATTTTACAGAATGCATGGCGCAAATCTACAATTTATGTTTCAATCATGAGTGTACATCCATCTAGCTTGATTATAATTCACAATTCCTGCTAACTTTGGACATGGAAGAAATCAAATGGTCCGATTTTGAGAAAGTAGCCTTAAAAGTAGGCACCATTCTGGAGGTCCTTGATTTTCCGGAAGCGCGAAAACCAGCTTTTAAGATAAAAGTAGATTTTGGAGAGTTTGGCCATAAGTGGAGTAGCGCACAAATTACAAAGCATTACTCAAAGGACGACTTAATTGGCAAGCAGATAATTGGAGTGATTAATTTCCCTAAAAAGCAGATTGCTAATTTTAACTCCGAGTTTTTAGTTACAGGTTTTGCAGATCAAAATGGTGATATTATTTTGGCCGCTGTTGAACGAAAGGTTCCAAATGGTTCATCTTTAATTTAATTTTATGAAATATATCAGTTTTACAGATGAATCACTTATAAATCCCGATGATTTATTCATGAAGGAAGCACTCCAAGAAGCTCAAAAAGCACGTGATCTTGATGAAGTTCCAATCGGTGCCGTAATTGTACATGGAGGAAGAATTATTGGCAGGGGACATAATTTAACGGAACAATTAACTGATGTAACCGCTCATGCGGAAATGCAGGCTTTTACGGCAGCAGCAAATTATACAGGTGGTAAATATTTAAAAGATTGTACGCTCTATGTAACCATTGAGCCTTGCGTGATGTGTGCTGGGGCCTCTTACTGGACTCAAATAAGTCGCATTGTATATGGAGCAAGTGATGCAAAAAGAGGTTATTCTCATATTTCTGAGCGGATTATCCATCCCAAAACAGAAGTTTTAGGTGGCGTACGGTCTGAAGAGGCTGCCAGCCTGATGAGAGATTTTTTTGCTTCAAAGCGAGATAAATCTTGACACCAAATTGAAAAATTTATAACATTTCAATCTTATATTTGTTAAAGAAAATAGTATAAACATTAAAACAATAAAATTATGGCTTTTGAACTACCTGCGTTAGCATACGCGACAGATGCGCTTGAACCGCATATTGATAAAATGACTATGGAAATTCACCATGGTAAACATCACCAAGCGTATGTAGATAACCTAAATAAGGCTCTTGCCGGCACTGATGGCGAAAATAAGAGCATTGAAGATATCATAAAAAATATTTCGAAATACGCCATGCCTGTTAGAAATAATGGTGGCGGTCATTTCAACCATACGCTTTATTGGTCTGTAATGTCGCCAAATGGCGGTGGTACTCCAAGTGGCGAGTTAGCAAAAGCTATTGATGCGGCTTTTGGTTCATTCGATGAGTTTAAAAAGAAATTTGCTGAAGCGGGCATGACTCGTTTCGGATCAGGATGGTCTTGGCTTTCAGTAGCTGCTGATGGTAAATTACAAGTTAGCTCAACGCCAAATCAAGATAATCCATTGATGGATATCGCTGAAGTAAAAGGAACTCCAATCTTAGGAATGGATGTTTGGGAGCATGCATACTATTTAAAGTATCAAAATAGACGTGCTGATT
>JBIHZP010000017.1:0-11582 GCA_044231315.1 Daejeonella sp.
CCAAAGAGGCAATGGTATACTTTTCAAGATAGCCCTCATTTATGAGTGAAACTGCATAATTAATCTTAATCAGATTGCTGAAATCATTGATAGAATAATGGCAATAATACTTAAACACAAATTCTACATGACTTCTAGGTATATCTAGTTCTTTAGATAAATTAGTAGCAGTAAAAGTAATTCTAGAAAGTAAGGCATCTGATTTTTGGAGCTTTTGAATAGTCAGAATTATACGATCAACCCGATCTGAAATATTGGCCGAAATTATCAAATCCTTATCTTCAATTGGCGAAATTGGCTTTCTACTCCAGATTAGAAACTCCTGTGGTTCATTAAGTTGTATGCTTTTTAATAAATTTTGCTCGCCAAAAATAATTACTGGGTTTTTAAAAATATAGATCAGTGCAAGTAGCCAAAGCAGTGAGGAATATCGATAAAAATTATTGAGCGTATCTATCGACTGAGCCTCTTTGAACAGAAAATAATTAGAAAATACAAGCAGTATAAAAGTGATTGAAGTCATTAAAAAGGCCCAAGTTCTTATTGTTTTATAAATGCCCATCTCATACATCGTCCTGTTTTTTGATTTTAAAAAAACCCTTAACAGGAATAATATAGCCCCAAAATAATAACAAGAAAAAGTAAGAAATACAATATGGTGAAGGGTATAATCCACCATAAACAGATCAATCGAAACTAATATGCATGGTAAAATTAAATGAGATATCTCTTTTATAAGATTAGTCCTTCCTTGAATTAGGCGCTTGAAAAACAAATAGTAAACTGGTACAATTAAAAAACCAATAGATAACCTAATTTTTAAAGGACTGTAAGTCACTTCGGTCAACTCTAAAACATCAAGCGCATTCAAAAAACGTTGCAATCCGGCTATGAATAAAATCATAATTAGATACACGTTTATTTTACGATTTGGCTTCGTATTAAAAATCATCAATACCACTACAAAGAGGCATAAAAACCCAACAAGTAAGGAAATGACGTTTAGAAACATGTGTCAAATAGTCGAAATATGAACCAAATATACAAATAAAACAGAGGCTATTTTTGTTAGAAACTTTTCTTATGTTTATTTGCAAATCCACATCCATAAAAAAATGAACAACATGAAAAAATTACGCCTTGTTTTTACAGCGCTTATAGGACTTCTATTCACGCTGAGTGTTAATGCACAAACCACTGTTTTATCTTCAGGTATGTCTATTCAAGGCATTGCCCGCGATATCAACAATGAAGCTTTAGCTAATATCGACCAATTAGATATGGACTTTACAGTCTATTATTTGACAAGCAGCACTCCTACCACCATATTAACCAGAAGAGCAACAGTAAAAACAGATAATTTCGGAGTATTTTCTTATGTTCTGACTATAGATCAGGCACAATACAATCTCATAAGTACTAAATCTGCATACTTAAAAGTTTCACAGTTAAGTGTTGTATTTTCTGATGAGAAATTACAAGCCGTTCCTTATGCTATTTATGCACAAAATGGAGTACCAACAGGGTCAATAATGCCTTATATAGGTACTACTGCACCAGCCGGATGGTTGATGTGTGATGGCAATTTAATCCCCAGTGGAACATTTAGTGATGATTTGAAAGCTTTATTAGGCACGACTACCACTCCCGACCTAAGAGCTATGTTTTTACGTGGTGCAGGCACAGGTAATTTAAGAACAGGTCCCACGGTTAAAACCATTCAGCAAGATGATTTAAAAGCGCATTTGCACAAAGTAGAAATAAATACAAATTATACTGGCAATCATACTCACACAGTAAAATTTTCTAATGATGATTATAGTGGAGGTGGAGGCGGTAGCACTGGACTAGAAGACGATACACCAAATATTTTTAATAAATCCTTAACCAGTAGTTCTGACGGTAATCATGCACATAATGTAAATGGCGACACTGGTAGCACTGGAGGCACTGAAACCCGCCCCATTAACTATGGTGTAAACTATATCATAAAATTATAATCCAAAAATATTTATTGCCCAATACCTTTTTCATCCTACCCAAGCCCCAATACAATGAAAAACATCCTTGTACTATGCCTTTTATTTTTAGGCTGTTATAGCACGCTAATTGCCCAAGAAAAATCAGGTGTTAAATCTGCAATCGGTGCCGCATCCTCTAAAAAAGAGAATTTGGGGCTTAACCTTACCAAACCAGTAAATGGAGTAAGTAAAACTTTTACCATCTCGAGTATGAGTATCCTGGTAGGAATGCCATACATGGGATTAATAAAAGGTGCTACTGATAATATAGCCTCCACACAAAACTACAGCAAAGATTTAGGTTTCCCCTGGGGGATTAGATACCTAAACAACACGTTTGCAGAGGATGCATTTACGATTTCTAAAGGCTATTTTAGCGATAGGATTGAGATTAACTGGGCTATAAAAAAGAATCAAGGGAAAATCAGTAGCCTTATAGTTTACCGTACGGAAGATATTAGCAGTGCAAGACCTAATTGGGGTAAACCTTTAAAAACCTTAGCGGGTGATGCGGGGACTTTTTCTGACACAAATACAGAAGGAGGAAAATTATATCGTTATAAAATTTTTGCTAAAGGGGTTGAAATTGAAGGACTAGAAAATCTCTACTCGAACTATATTATTGGGATAGGCTATAGAAACCCTACAGGTATTGTTACGGGAAATATAAGTTATACTGGCGGAAATCCAGTTAAAGACGTTTTGATTAGCGCAAACCCTACAGGAAGCTCCTTCCGCTTTGGAAGTTCTTTAAAGGTGCCAACAAACAGCTCTATTTCTGTAGAAAACTTACATGAAGGCTTAAAAGATTCCATCACCCTGCAAACCTGGGTAAGGCCAGAGACTAATTTCAATAATGAAGAATTAACCTTATATAACCTATTGGGAAGTGGTGCTGGTGAATCATTGGTATTTAAAATTAAACTAGGTCTGTTGAATGGAAAAAATACACTTACAGCAACTGTTGGTGCTGAACAAATTACGCTGACTGATTATATTCCAAGTGGAGAAATAGACAATAAAGGCGAGGATGTTTTAGTTCCGATCAACACAATAAACAGCTCTTTTACACATTTTAGTACAGTATTAAGGAATAATAAAATACCCGAAATTTACATCAATGGACGCTTAATTAATGCGGCCTATGCTGCTAAGATGAATACCATCTTAGCCCAAGACAAATCAACTGCAAGTGCCAAAGTTACTTTTACAAGTAACAATAGAACTGTTCTGTTAAATAACGCTAATAATAATCCAAAATGGCTTAGTTTTAAAATGGGAGGAGGAAAAACTGCCTTTATAGACGAGATCCGTGTATGGGAAACTGCTTTAAGTCCCTCTCAAATTCAACGAGATTATCGCCGTTATTTGAAAGGCAATGAGTCTTATTTCAATACCTATATCAAAGCAAATGAAAAAACAGGAGATTATGCTTACGATTTAGCACATACTGGCTTTGATTTTCATGGAAATGATATTAAATTAAGTCATGCGCAGATACCAGCTACCTGGGCCAATAGTGAAGACAATGTGAATAATATTCCTTTAAATAGCCAATTAGGTATACTGGGTGTTACTGACGAATTTGGCAATTATGTAATCTCATCAATACCTTACAGCGGCAATGGAGATGCATTTACCATTGTACCTTCTTTTGGAAAACATGAATTTAATCCTAAACAAGAATTAGCTTTTTTAGGTGCTGGATCCACAGTGGTAAACAATGTAGATTTTATTGATAAATCATCCTTTGTATTTAAAGGAATTGCAGTTTATGATAGCCGCGAGGTATTTCCATATACTTCGGATGCTGCAATAACTGGCGACATTAAGGAAGATGAAGCTTATAATGCCTATACAATTGGGAACTTAAAATATCAAAAAGGGGAATATTGGGCAGAAAAAGATAAAAATGGCACAATACTCCGCTTGCGTAGATACGCTGCTATACCTGTGCCAGACGCCTATGTAAGTATTGATAATCAGCCGGCAATTGATGCGAATAATGTACCTATACAAACCGACATAAACGGTAGATTTACAATTGAAGTACCCATAGGCAAGCATGCCATTAGCATCAGCAAAAGTGGCCATACTTTTGATCTTGAAGGACGATATCCTGCCAGAACTCGTAAAATAGTTAATAAAGACACCACCTATACCAATACCTATCAAGACTTTTTTGAGGATCGCGATGAGCCCATTACATTTATTGACACCACCAAAGTATATGTAATTGGCCGTGTTGTTGGCGGAACAAAAGAAGCCGATAAGACACTCGGTTTTGGATTTAATGGAACAAAAACCTATACCTATAAAGATGATGCTAATATTGATCGATCAATTGTTTATACCTCCACCAATAATATTGGAAAAGCAAGGCTAACACTCGGACATCTACCCGCTGGAGCAACCAGCGTAACCCCAGAATACAAGACTAGTTTTGAAACTAATACCCAAACAGGAGAATACCGTGTAAAATTATTGCCTCTTAATTATATTTTGGCGCAAAATGATCTAACTTTTACCAGTGGCAAAAATCCAGATAATAAGCCACTACTTAGCGAAGGTAAAACAATCAATTTTACAGCTATTAAACCCTTGCAATACGCTTCATTTGTACAAGGCAATAAAACCATTACCGGCTTACCTTATCAGGAGATTCTGAAATTTACCCATTTTGCCACACCAATCTATACTGTATTAAGCCAAAGTTCAGACTCACAAATAATGGCAGATGGGAAAACTTATACCATAATAAGTAATCCAATCACTCCAATTTACAGCCAATTTGGAAATTATTCCATACAAATTCAAGGTCAGGAACGCTATTCAAACTATGACTCAAATGTTAGCAGACCAGTTATTAGCACTGTTCCGGTGGAAGGCGGCGAAATCATTCCCACCAATAACTTAGCGCTAGAAAACAGTGAAAAGACGGTAGTTTCTACAACAGACCCTAGCATATTGATTTATAGCTTTAAGGGCGGAATACCCAATACCGATGCAGCTAGCGGTTACAAGAGAACTATCGATTTGAGATACCGATTGAATGGTGTTGATACTCCACTAGAAAATTATAAAAGAGAAGGGATTCTGTTGGGTGGTGTTGCTGATGGAACGCAAACTTTCGTAACTGCGGGTCCGCAAGTCCCTGATTTTGTTTTACGTGACCCTCCTGGATCTGAAAGTTCGGCAACCATTGAAAAAGGATCTTCCTTTAGTTTTTCAAAAGAAAGTTCAATAAGTGCAAAAAATAGCAATGAAGCAAATGTAAAACTTGCACTTGGAGTAGAAATAAGTGTTGGAGGCGGTCTTGCTGGTCCTGTTATAAAAACAGAAACCACTAATAGTTTAGAAAATGGCATATCGATGGAACAGTCGTCTAGCGATGGTAGTAGTGTAACTAATACCTATACGTTTAACCAAACTATTTCAACAAGTGACGATCCAAGCTGGATAGGTAGCGATGCCGATTTGTATATTGGAACCTCAGCAAATCAATTTTATGGAACCTATAATAATTTAATTGCATCAAGTGCCGCTAATGGTTCTAGTCCAATCCAAGTATTGCCTCTTGCCGGTGTATCAAGGCTTTATCCAAAAATCAACAAGGCATTATATTTTAATGATGCTCCAGAAAAAACATTATTTGTATACTCTCAGCACAATATCTTAAATGAAATTATCCCAAAGTATTTGGATATTATCGCACAAATTGATGCTGGAACATTAATTCCAAACAGGAATGGAGTACTTTCAAAAAATGCGTATCTCTCGTCAGTAAACCTATGGAGGAAAATGATCCTAAATAATGAATTGTCGAAATATCAAGCGCTTAACGACAAAGACAAGCTTAAGACTTCCCTCAATTCTATTATTGAAAGCCTGAAAGACCCCCTTACCAATACTTTGTCGAACTCAGCTAAAGAACTTAAGAATTTATTGAATGCTACATTTTATGAAAACATATCCTTTGACGCCGGAGTAGGTGAATTTACAAAAGGCTTTCAAGTAGAACGTTTAACTTCTAATTCCTTTACTTATACCTTAGATATTGACAGTGAACTTGCTTATGAATTTGGGCAAAAAGTGAATGAAACTGGCTTGGAAGTAAGTGGAAAATCAAGCATTGGGACTGGCATTGAATCTTCAAATGAAGACTCAAATGATGAAACTACCACTGTTACATATACTCTTAGAGATAGCGATTCAGGCAATACATTAAGTGTGGATGTGATTAATGCTTTTGATGGTAACGGTCCGATTTTTATCACCAAAGGCGGAGAAACTTCTTGTCCTAATGAGGGAGCTGAACTTTCCTACTTCTACAACCCTACTCACCCCAATGTGACAACTACAAATGCAAGCATAATAAATCTAACCGAAAATCTACGTAAGCCATTATCTATTGCAACCAGCGCATTAGAAAAACCTGAAATAACCGTAGTAGCTGCCGATGTAGCAGGTATTTTTGAAGGTAGAAATGCCGAATTTGTATTAAAATTAAGAAATACAAGTACAATTAGTAAAGATGCAACATTCAAATTAAGCGTAGATCAAAGTAGCAATCCAGATAATGCATTGATCAATATTGAACCAAATGGAACATTAATAAATGTACCTGCAGGCAAAACAGTATTGTACACTATGACACTAAAAAAGGTAAAACAAGATCAATTTGACTATAAAAATATACGTGTTGTATTTGAATCAACTTGTGATGATAATGCTACAGATGATGTTTTAGTATCGGCAAATTTTGTACCCGCCTGTTCTCCAGTAAGCATCATGACTCCGTCGAACAACTGGCTATTAAACAGAAATACTGCCTTTGACGATGATGCAAAAACCAAACCTGTGAATATCAAATTAGGGGGTTATAATACCAGTTTTGCAAGTTTCGAAAAAATCAATTTGGAGTACCGTCTAAAAGGTACCCCCGATTGGATTGGATTGAGAACCTACTTTAAATCTCAAGACGATTTAAATACTGCGAAAGTTGGTGGAGCTAAAGATGTTGAATTAATTATTGGTGCAGAGCTAAATTATTCTTGGGACATAGCTGCTTTAGGCCTTGGCAATGGCAGCTATGAGCTGAGAGCTCGTACAAGTTGCTATAACAAAACAGCCTACGAATCGGAAATCATTGAAGGAAAGGTAGACTTAGTGGCTCCTGTACTCTTTGGAACACCAACTCCGAGAAATGGTATATTAAATTTAGGGGATGATATTTCTCTACGTTTTAATGAACCGGTAAAAACCAACGGAACAGTCACTAAGTTTGAGTTTTTAGTCCAGAAAAACCAATTACCAGTTAAACATGAAGTTTCATTGGCATTCAATGGTGTTAATAATATGGCTAGCATTACTAAACCAGCAATAACAACTGGCGATTTTAGTATTGAATTCTGGTTAAAAAATATGAGTCCCGCAGGTACTTCTACCCTACTAAGCCAAAATAGTGGACTTAAAATAGAATTAATTGATAGCGAATTAATATACACAATTGGTGGTCAGACTATAAGAACTCCCATCGCAAGAGACACTACCTTCAACTATTATGCGCTTTCTTATGATGCTACTGCCAAGAAATTAACAATCATTGAAAATAGCACAGAGAAAAAAAGTACTACACTTACAAATTCGATAAACTTCACCAATGAAAATCCAATTGTTTTGGGTGGCAATACCTTCAAAGGGAATCTCCATGATTTAAGATTTTGGAAGAAATATATTACCAGAGAAGCAGCTACCATCAATATGAATAGCGAATTCAGCGGTAATGAATTAGGCCTAATAGGATACTGGCCAATGAATGAGGGCAATGGAAATATTGCTAATGATTTAGCACGATTTAAACATCTAGCGCTTGCAAACGTTGATTGGGATATTTTCCCTAAAGGCACTGCTTATACCTTTGACGGATCAAACTATTTACAACTTGATTCGGCGTCTAAGGTAATTATCAGCAAAGAAATGGATGCCACTGTTTCCTTTTGGATGAAAAGCGGTCAGACGAGCATTGGAACATTATTATCAAATGGCTGGGATAACGACAATGATTTGATTGAGAGTAATGGATATCGCAATAAATGGTCTATCAACCTTAATCTCGCTGGTGGCATTGAGTTAAAGGCAGAAAATAAAACATTTTCTTTTGGTAGCAAGAGAGTAAACGATAATAGCTGGCATCATATCGCTATGAGTTTAACCAGAAATGGAACCGTAAGAATGTATGTAGATGGCAATGAAACGGCAACATTCCCAAGTGCTGATATTGGTGGCTTTAGTTCCAGTACCATCCGATTAGGAGCTCAATCTGTTAAAACAGTGAATCAAGGAACTACTACCTATCCATTGGTCAATTATTTTAATGGACAAATGGACGAGATTTCAATTTGGAATATGGCGCGTACCGCCGATCAAATAAAGGCAGATCGCTACTTTGAACTTGATTTTAGCACCACTGGACTCATTCTATACTCGAACTTTAATAAACCTGAAATAGCTAGTGATTCAGGGCCCAAATACTATTATCCTAAAAATGCGTTCCAAAAAGTAAGCACCAATGCTACTCTAATAAAACCTGTTTCCTATACTGAAATTGGGCCCGGTATCAAGCCCTTCCGACCAACAGAATCATTAGTTGTACAATCTGTAATTAATGGTGATCAAATAATAATGAACCCGGAAATTACAAACTGGGCAAGTGTTGAGGGCAAGGTAGCCTACATTACGGTGTCTAATTTGAATGATATGGCTGATAATCGTCAAGCATCACCCATCACTTGGACTGCCTTCATCAATAAAAACCCTACAAAATGGTTTGTTGATGGGCATAATGACATCGTAAATTTAATAAAACGAACAAATGAAAACCTGAGTTTTGATATTACTATCATTAACCGTGGAGGAACTACACAATCCTATTCAATTGAGCTACCCTCTTGGTTAATATTAACAGCAAAATCAGGAACCATTGCCCCAAATACAAGTCTAACATTAAAGGCAACAGTTGATAAAGACTTAGCAATTGGAAATTACAATACCGTATTATCCTTGGAAACTAATTATGGATACCATGAAAAAATTCAATTAGATCTAAGAGTTTTAGAGAAAGAACCAACTTTGGTATTGGACCCTAGCAAATTCTCCGAATCGATGAACATCATTGGAAAAGTTAAACTAAATGGAGTTTTCACGGATGATCTTTACGATAAAGTAGTAGTACTTGTAAATAATGAGGTTCGCGGAATGACAAACATTGTATTTGATCCACTTTTCAACGAATACTTTGTTTATCTCACGGTTTATAGCAATACCACTACGAGTGAAAATATGGTGTTCTATATTTGGGATGCGTCCGACGGAAAATTAAAAGAAGCACTCTTAAACAACCTATTTTCTATTCCTTACGTACAAGATGACCTGATAGGAACCTATAAAAATCCGGCGATTTTTACGAATACCGATGTAACGGGTCAGCAAATAGCCTTAAACCAAGGTTGGAGCTGGACATCATTTAATGTAACAGACACTAGGTTTGCTAATTTAAATACCCTTACTCAGGCGCTAGTTCTTAAAACTTCCGACTTAATTCAATCAAATGCACCCGCATTATTTGATGCCTATCAGTACGATGCACTTAACCCTACTGGCAATGGATGGTCTGGAAGTATCAGCGCAAATGGAGGTATTTCAAGCAATAAAATGTATAAGATCAAACTTGAAAAAGGTCAAAATTTCAATATAAAAGGCATACCTGTTAATTTAAGTACATGGTTTTTCGATTTAAATCCAAATTGGAATTGGCTACCTTATGTGGTTTCTAAAAACATTCCTGTTGCAGATGCATTAGCTAATTTCAATGCAAGCGAAGGCGATCTTATTAAGTCACAATCATCATTTGCCATTTATAGCGAATCAATTGGCTGGAAAGGCTCTATGACTTACTTAAAAGCAGGTGAAGGCTATATGCTCAAAAGCACTATTGCTCAGAAGTTTACTTATCCAGAATACTTAAACCGATTAAACGTTAAAACAGTAGCCGCTAATGGCCTCTTTAAAGATGATATAAAAATTAATGAATCATTAGAAGAGAAAAACTTGCTATCCAAAGAGTTCAGCAAGTTTGCTAGCACCATGAACGCAATTGTAAAACTACCAAAGGGGTACCAAGACCTTTCGTTTTTCAATGAATCAGGGCAGTTAAGAGGAATCACAAAAACTATGAATGTTCAGGGTGAGGACTTAGCATTTATTACCATTTATGGCGATAAACTAGAAAATCTTACGGCTTATATCGGTTCTGGAAATAATGCTAAAGCGAGCAGCAAAATCATAAGCTTCTCAGCGGATGCAATTTTAGGCAGCATCTCAAAACCAATTATTATCGAATTATTGGAAAATGAAATCAGCGTTTTCCCGAATCCTTTCGATAAAGATTTTGAGATATTGTTCAATGGTGAAGATCTAGGAGATGCTAAAATTACTGTATTCAATATGTTTAGGCAGAAAGTACATGAAAGCACTTTTAAAGTAATGGAAGAAGCTAAACTTGTGAAAATACAAGCCGATATTCTACCTGGAATTTATATCCTACAGGTTCAAATAGGTGATAAGGTGATTACTAAGAAACTAATAAAGAACTAGATTAAATGCCTGAAAACACAATATTGAGAATGATGATAAAAGATAAAATCCATTTTTTGAAAAGCAAAATAGCAATTTGCTTTTCACTAGTATTGATATCCACTCAGAGCTTATTTTCACAAATTCCAGATTGGGGAGTAAAGGAGAGTGAGTATCAATATACCATGACTTTAGTTGCTAAGCTCAACGTGGATGGGAAGCAGTTGATTAATCCGAATGATAGAGTAGCAGCATTTGTTGGCACGGTTTGTAGAGGGCTTAGCGGACTTACCTACGTGGCGAGTAAGAAGAGTTATTACGCTTATCTCACCGTGTTTGCGAATAAGCAAGGGGAAAGTATAAGCTTTAAATTATACGATAGTGCCAATAATAAAATAAGCAACGTTAGTAAAACGCTCACTTATGTTATAAATGAACACAAAGGCGACCTTTTCCAGTCTTATAGCATTGCCGAGCCATCCTTAAATAGCGTGGCAGATATACTATCCTTTAATTTTATGGGAGTGGCGAGCTTATCGTCTATCATGAGTAACAACATTGTAAGTATCAACATATCAGAAAGTTTTTCGTTAAATGCGCTAAAACCTGTCTTTACTTTAAGCAAGGGAGCCAGCCTTTTTGAAAACCGGGTATTGCAAACCTCAGGAGAAAACATTAAGAATTTCTCGTCTGCAATTTCTTATGAAGTGCTATCAGAAGATGAGTCAACCTTGAAAAACTTTAAGGTTGAAGTCAGACAATCAATTGACCCTCCCCTATTTTATAAAAAAGATGCCGTATGCTATGCCCCAGGAGCTATAAAAATTGTTTCAAAACGTGAGGGCAGCACGGTACAAATCACTTTTAATGGCAAAACATTGGCGAGTAAACAAATTATTAACGGTGAGGCTTTATTCTCCAATTTAA
>JBIHZP010000186.1:0-3540 GCA_044231315.1 Daejeonella sp.
CACAAAAAAAGCCCCTGATTTTCATCAGAGGCTTTGTACCCAGCGCCGGAATCGAACCGGCACAGTTTCCTATCGGTGTTTGAGACCGACGCGTCTACCAGTTCCGCCAGCTGGGCATTTCATTTAGCTTTGCTCTTATTGAACAAAACCTAGCGGGTTTTTTGAAGATTACTCTTCGGGACAAACATAATTAAAATTTTAATATTTTAAAGGCCTTTTTTGGCAAATTAGCTGTTTTTTAGCCCCTAAACTTATTCAAACTCTCCCGAATCCGCATTAAGTATTTTTGGCGATACCATATATCTTTGATCTTCAGAAGGGTACTCTCAGCATCCTTAACTTCTCCCCCATCAAACTCATCGGTAGATCGTTTTAACTCATCAAATAAGCCAAGCTCCATTTCATCAATCTGCTGGCTCAATTCTGCCAATTTCACTTCATCATGATCAAACTCCATCTCCATCAAGGCTTCATTCACATCCATCATGTCCATCAGGAAGTCTTGCGGCAATACATATTTATCGCCATCGGCAAGTAAATGATGCAGGCTAAGAACATACTCGATTCGCTTCAAAGGATCAGAAAGAACCTGAAATGCCTTATTGTTTAATGTGGAGAGCTCCAATATTTCGGCTTGCTTCTCCGCATCCTCATTTACGTAAAAATCAGGGTGATAGCGCTTACTCAACTCATAGAATTTCTTCTTAAGCTGCTGCTCATCTATCCCAAAGCTTAATGGAAAATCATAAAATTCGAAATAGTTTATATCGCTCATTCACTGCTTTTAAATTGATAAAATCATCTTAATTAATTCGCTTGAAAAGCTCATTAATTAATGACATGCTTCAGAATATCACTTCCAAAAACAAAGACCATCAGTGAAACTAAAATTACGAAACCTACCATTTGAGCGCGTTCCATAAACTTATCACCTAGGGGCTTACCTTTGATCATTTCAATCAATAAAAAGACGGCATGTCCTCCATCTAAAGCAGGAATCGGCAATAAATTCATTAAAGCTAATGCCATAGATAACAATCCCACAAGACTCCAAAATTTTACCCAATTAACGGTTCCGCCAAACATGGTTGCAATACCAATCGGACCAGTAAACGCTTTATTTGCTTTAACCTGCCCCGTAGCTACTTTTCCTAAGCCTTTGGCATTATCCATGAACGAGCCCCAAGCTTTTGACGCTCCAACAGGCAATGAACCAATAAAACCATATTTGACAGTCTCGATAGGAAGGTTGAAATATTGAGGAATTGCAATTCCAATCGTTCCATCTTCCCCAACCTGAGTTGGAACTTCTAACGTTTTATTATCGCGAACTAGGGTAAGCGCAACAACTTTATTTTTATTGGCTTGCACTTCCGTTTTAAATTCATCGTAAAACACAATTGCTTTCGAATTCACGGCAAGAATACTATCTCCAACCTGAATTCCGGCCTTTTCAGCATTTCCCCCAGGCGCAATTTGAACGATACCTGATAATTTAACTCTTGGCTCTACAAACTGTCCGATACCGAGGTCTGAAACTTTTTCAAGGATATTTCCCGGAACCTGAATGGTTTTAATTTCAGAACCACGTACCACACTTAGTTCGGTATTTCCTAAAAGAACTTTGGAGCTTGTTAACTCCTCAAAACGTGCTACTGGCTGCCCATTTACTGCCGTAATACGATCACCGCTTTGGAGTCCGATTTCTTTACCTATAAGCCCCGGTGCAATGCCATCAGGTAATTTGTCATTCGGAATGAAGGTCTCCCCATTTTTCAGGGTTAACATCCAGAAAATGAAAATACCCAAAACGATATTTACCGTTACTCCACCAAGCATCACTATTAATCGCTGCCATGCTGGTTTTGAACGAAATTCCCAGGGTTCTGGCGGACCAGCCAATTGTTCGGTATCCATAGATTCATCGATCATCCCTGAAATCTTCACATAGCCCCCTAATGGAAGCCAGCCAATGCCATATTCACAACCCTTATAATTGAAGCTGAATAATTTAAATCCCCAGGCATCAAAAAACAGGTAAAACTTCTCTACCCTAATGCCAAAGGCACGGGCTGCGAAAAAGTGCCCTGCTTCGTGTAAAATGATTAAAATTGATAATCCCAATAACAGCTGACCCGTCATTACTAATCCATCCATGCTTTTTCTCTTATTTTATTTAAATTAAAAACTACTATTCATCACTAATTCCTGCGCATATATGCGGGTATTTTTATCGCATTCCATATAATCTTGGAGTGTCGGATTTGCCACAAATGCCATATCACGCATGCACTTTTCAATCACATCACTCATCTGTAGGAATCCAATACGCATATTCAAAAATTCGGCCACAACCACTTCATTCGCTGCATTGATCACACATGGCATATTTCCACCTGTATTCAACGCTTCAAAAGCTAAAGCCAAGTTACGGAACGTCTTTTTGTCAGCCTCCTCAAAACTTAAATTGGGATAATCCATAAAGTTAAATCTCGGAAAGGTATTTTCTATCCTTTGAGGGTATGCAAGCGCGTATTGAATCGGCAATTTCATGTCGGGAAGTCCCATTTGTGCCTTCATCGATCCATCTTTAAATTGCACAATGGAGTGCACAATGGACTGAGGATGTACGATGACGTCAATTTGCGAGGCATCCAAATCAAAAAGCCATTTGGCCTCAATAACCTCTAAACCCTTGTTCATTAAGCTTGCTGAATCGATCGTAATCTTTTCGCCCATCACCCAATTGGGGTGTTTTAATGCCTCCTTGCGACTGATTGTCGATAAAAACTCAGCATCACGACCGCGGAATGGTCCGCCGGAAGCCGTTAAATATATTTTTTCAATCGGGTTCCGCTCCTCCCCTGCCAAACATTGAAAGATGGCAGAATGCTCCGAATCAACAGGCAAAATCTTCACGCCATGTTCCTTAGCCAAGCTATTAACGAGCTCTCCTGCAACCACTAAAGTCTCTTTATTTGCCAGGGCAATATCTTTCCCCGCCTTAATTG
Source organism: Daejeonella sp. (assembly GCA_044231315.1). Taxonomy (GTDB): domain Bacteria; phylum Bacteroidota; class Bacteroidia; order Sphingobacteriales; family Sphingobacteriaceae; genus Daejeonella. The sequence continues at coordinate 3,012 of JBIHZP010000186.1, forward strand.
CAGCAAGCGTGGGAATCAATCCTGCAAAGCCAACCATCGCCGTTAAAACCAAGGTGATTTCAGGCTTCGCCAGCACTTCGCAGAGCTCATCGATGCCACATAAAACCTTAGTATTAGTGGCGTTCAAAGCATTTTTAACCTCAATAAATTTAGATTCGTTAGTAAGCACAACGTAGGGCGGATTAAACTCCAATGCCTGCTTAACGAGAAGATCTGCATTATTATTGGCTGTAAGCACAAAAACTTTAAAGCGATCCGAATTTTGACGAATCACCTCCAATGCTTGAGTGCCAATGCTTCCAGTAGAGCCCAGAATAGCGATGTGTTTTAAATTATATGCTTCGCTAAAATTATTTATCATTCAAAGGAATATTTATTTTTTGCCTGAAAATCAGGAATAGGTCAAAATATTAATTTTTTAAAGAATTAGCACTATCTGATGATCCATTTATTCAATTCATCTGCGATATGTCTGTCATTTGACAAACGCGGGACTTTATTCTGGCCGCCGAGCTTACCCTGACTCTTC
>JBIHZP010000187.1:0-3537 GCA_044231315.1 Daejeonella sp.
CCTCCATAAGTACTATATTTTTCAATAAGTGCTGTTTTTAAACCCAATTGGGCACAACGAATGGCGGCTACATAACCACCGGGACCACTTCCAATTACTATTACGTCAAATTGCATGCGAGGATATTTTAATTTTCATTCAAAGTTAATAAATATCGACCCTTAAAAAAATATGATCAATAAAATGTTTCATATTAGGTACTATTTAGAATATTTTATTTAATTTGATTCGGAAACTATTATACTAGAAATAAACAAAATGCGAAAAATATATGCACTAACTCTTGTGCTAGCCTGCCTCCTCTCAAATACTTCATTTTCACAAGGCCCAAAACCTTTGTTTTCACGAGCAGACACGTTGCGCGGGACTTTAAGCGAGTTTAGAAGTTCTTATGACATCAGCTATTACCACCTTAATATTAAGCTAGATATTGAAAATAAATTTATCAGCGGCTCAAATTTATTCAAATTTAAGGCTGTAAATGATATCAATCGTCTCCAATTCGACCTTTTCGATAACCTCAAGGTTGAAAGAGTCGTCTACCAGGGCAAAGAACTCCCTTTTAATAGGGAATTCAATGCAGTTTTTATTGATTTTCCGAATACCATAAAAAAAGGCAGCACTGATGAATTCACGGTTTTTTATAGTGGAAAGACTATTATAGCTAAGCGAGCTCCTTGGGACGGAGGTTTTAGTTATGCCAAAGATAAACAAGGGAAACCTTGGGTTGCAGTATCCTGTCAAGGCTTTGGAGCGAGCTCATGGTGGCCAACTAAAGACCATCAATCGGATGAAGTGGATAGCATGATGATCAGTGTTAGCGTACCTAAAGGACTCATGAATGTGAGCAATGGCCGCTTACTTTCAACCGAAAATACAGATCCCAATTATACCCGCTATAACTGGTTTGTGTCCTACCCCATTAATAACTATAACGTAAGCTTAAATATTGCTGATTATGTTTATTTCGATGATTCCTATGCAGGCGAAAATGGAAATTTGACACTCGATTATTATGTTCTGAAAGAAAATCTTGAGAAAGCAAAAAAGCAGTTTAATGCCAATGTAAAACCTATGTTTAAGTCCTTTGAGAATTGGTTTGGACCCTATCCTTTTTATAGAGATGGATTTAAACTTATTGAAACTCCTTATTTAGGCATGGAGCATCAAAGTGCAGTAGCCTATGGAAATAAGTACCAAAATGGTTATTTGGGTCGTGATTTATCCGGAACGGGGCTAGGCTTGGGCTGGGATTATATCATCATTCATGAAGCAGGCCACGAATGGTTTGGCAATAACATTACATCTAAGGACATTGCAGATATGTGGATTCATGAGGGATTTACCATGTATTCGGAAGCTTTATTTGTTGAAGGCCGGGAAGGCAAAAATGCAGGAGCGAGATATATTGCGGGTGTTAGAAAAAATATCAGGAATGATAAGCCAATTATTGGTCCTTACGGAGTAAATCAAGAAGGCTCAGGTGATATGTATCCAAAGGGGGCCAATCTAATTCACATGACACGCACCATTATTGATAATGACCAAAAATGGCGCGAGATACTGAGGGGATTAAACAAAGAATTCGGACTTAAAACTAGTACAACAGAGGATATTGTAGGCTATATTAGTCGGAAATCAAGCAAAGAATTCACCAAAATTTATGATCAGTACCTTAACTATAAAAACATCCCGAAACTTGAATTTAAAACTCAAGGAAAACAAACACAATATCGCTGGCTAGCAGATGTTAGGGATTTCAATATGCCACTGAGAATAAAATCAGGTGAAAAATATACCTGGATTTATCCGACAACAGAATGGAAGAAAATAACACTTAAAAAGGGATTTAAGCCTGATTTAGAGAATTTTTACATCGAGCTTAAAGAACTGGAATCAGAATAGATGCAACGTTTGCTAAAATACTTCGTCTAATGAGGTAGATAAATAAAAATAAAACATGAAAAAACTTCTTCAAGGCTTTACAATCATACTATTTGTAGCCACAATTTCAAACCTTGCTATTGCATACACTGGAGACATATCACTAAAAAGCAATGAAAACACGATAGACGAAAATCGAATCGTTGCAGGATTTTCGGGGGTTTCATCCGCCGGCAATTATTCTATTTTTATTACCATGGGCAATACCGAAAGTCTACGATTAGAAGGCAAAGCTGATGTTATCAGTGAGATAGAGACCAAAGTAGAGAATGGAATATTAAAAATCAACAAAAAGAAATCCTTAAATAAAAAAACTTGGACAAGCACAGAGCGGATAAATATATACATTGAGGCAAAAACATTGCATAACCTTACTGTGGTTGGTTCGGGAGACATTGAAGTCACAGGCCTAATCAATGCCACCAAGCTCACTAATACAATTAGTGGTTCCGGAAATATCTCCTTAGAGATGAATGCAAAAAATTACGTAGCATTAATCAGTGGCTCTGGTAAAATTGAAGCCAGAGGAAAATCGGAAAATACAACAATTACAATAGCCGGTTCTGGTGATTTTAAAGGTAAGGACCTTGAATCTGATCTTGCGAATGCAAAAATTAGCGGATCAGGAAATATTGTATTAACTGTAAATAAAAATTTAGATGCGCTAGTTAGCGGATCAGGGGATATTAAATATGCCGGAAACCCAAGCGTTAAATATTCAAAATCGGGATCGGGAAATATTTCAAAATACTAGTCTCGCCTATTTAAATACAATCATTAGCGAGATTATTTAAAATCAGTTTGTCCGGGGAAATTTTAATTTTAAAATAAAAGATCAAATTCCTAATGATTCTTTTTTCTTTTCCTTCAGCAGAAAAGAAACAAAATGCCGCCGCTGCACCTGATGCTATTAATGTCAATGCTTTGGCCTAGACTATGCCTGCCGCACCAGCTGATGCGGAAAAAACGTTAACGGAGGTTTTGTGCTTAGGCTAAAGCTTACGATCAGACCTGTCATTTAAGGTAAAAATATGGCAAATTTCAAGAGAATGAAAATATAAAAATTGATTCTAACCAAAAGGAGGCTTGCTTTTTATTATATAATTAAAAACATGTTTTATTGCATATAAATGGCTTTTTTATAAAAATTCTATTTTAACCGGACAACAGTGAATTAAAATAAATCAAACTACTCCTTAAACAAAAATAAAAAGGCCGCTACATTTAAATGTAGCGGCCTTTTATATAAGATTGATTTTCGATCTAATTAAACTCCTAAAAGCAATCTAGTAGGATCTTCCAATAATTGTTTAACCTTTACTAAGAAACCAACAGATTCTCGTCCGTCAATAATTCTATGATCATAAGATAAAGCAACGTACATAATCGGGCGGATAAGCACTTGACCATTCACTGCTACAGGGCGTTCTACAATATTATGCATACCTAAAATTGCAGACTGAGGAGCATTGATAATTGGAGTCGACATCATCGAACCAAAAACCCCACCATTGGTAATTGTAAATGTACCACCGGTCATTTCTTCCAAAGTCAATTTGCTATCTCGCGCTTTTACAGCTAATGCCATAACCG
>JBIHZP010000188.1:0-3528 GCA_044231315.1 Daejeonella sp.
AACCAACAAAAGTCATGAACGATAACACAAAAGTTTTAGCAGCCTTGCTTGCAGGAGTAGCAGCAGGAGTAGCAATCGGTATTTTATTTGCCCCTGATAAGGGATCTGAAACCCGTGATAAATTAACAGATTCGTTGAAGAATTTAGGGGATAGTATTAAGGATCGTACAGCAGATGAAATTAGTAATTTGAATCATTTCAAAGAAAAAGTAGTTGATGGTATTAAAACAACCTTAAAAACAGCTGAAAAGGAGTATTCAAAAACTCGTCATGCAGTTGATTCTTCTCTTGATCAAGTAGAAGGGGATTTAAATTCGGTAATAAAATCTTAATTTAGATTCTTATGGAAGAAGAAGAATTTGAACATCAAAAACTTGTTGAGAAAGTTACTGAGTACGTTAAGGTTCGTAAGGAGCTTGTATTGCTCAAAACTGTCGATAAAGGATCCCAAATATTTGCAAATTTATTAAGTGATGTTTTAGTTCTTGTATTTACGGTCTTGGCATTTTTGTTTGGTAGCCTTGCCTTAAGTTTATACTTATCCGAAATCCTAGGAAACTCATACAGTGGATTCCTTGTTGTTGCCGGATTTTATTTGCTAGTAGCGCTAGTTCTAAATTCCATCAAAGATAAATACCTCGAAAAGAAGATCATGAATGTCATCATCGCCAAATTTTTTAGAGATAGTAAATGAAAGCAAAGATCCAAAATATAGAAGATTTGCGAGCGGAAATTGACCGTTTAGGGCAAGTTCGAGCAGAGATGGAAACTGACCTTAAAATTGAAGCCGTCAAAATAACGGCCAAAATAACGGCACCACTCCTGCTTTTAGGTAAGCTCTATGATTTTCTGGGTTTTGGAAAAGGAAAATCAGAAAGTAAGGAAGGGGGAGATTGGGTGTCCAGTATTTTCCGTATCGGATTACCAGTATTGATGAATAGATTTATTTTTCCGAAATCTGGCTTTCTAATGAAAGCATTCATCGGACTAATCTCACAAAATGCGGTTAAATCATTTAACAAGGATTTTATGAGTAAGGTTATTGAAAAACTAAGCGATTGGATAAAAACGAGCGGAAATAAAGGTAAAAAAGAACCCAAAATGGCAGATTACGGGATTCCACCGGATAGTGAAACATTTTAAAAAAAACCTCTTTTGAAAATCAAAAGGGGTTTTCTTAAGCATAATTGATTTTAAAATCTTCATAAACCAGTCTAATGCCCTCTTCTAATTCTATTTGATGTTTCCAACCCTTAGCATGCAATTTTGAAACGTCCATCAACTTTCGCGGCGTTCCATCAGGCTTCGACGTGTCAAAAACCAAATTACCTTCAAAACCAATAACCTTTTGAATAAGTAAGGCTAAATCTTTAATAGAAACATCGCTTCCAGTACCGATGTTTATAAAACTAGATTCATTGTAATTTTGCATCAAATAGAAGCAAGCATTCGCTAAATCATCTGAAAATAAAAATTCACGCTTCGGACTTCCAGTGCCTAGTACCACCACCTCTGAAGCAGAATTTACCTTTGCCTCATGAAATTTTCGAATCAGCGCAGGTAAAACATGTGCATTTTGAGGATGATAATTATCACCGTATCCATATAAATTGGTTGGCATTACCGAAATAAAATTACAAGCATACTGTTCGCGGTAAGCTTCACACATTTTAATACCGGCAATTTTTGCAATGGCATAAGGCTCATTGGTGGGCTCGAGTAAACCGGTAAGTAAATATTCTTCCTTTAAGGGCTGAGGAGCCATTTTAGGATAAATACAGCTTGATCCCAAAAACATAAGCTTCTTAACACCATGTACATAAGACTGATGAATTACATTCATTTGAATAGCGAGATTCTCGTAAATAAAATCGGCCTTATAAGTGCTGTTGGCTAAAATTCCACCTACTTTCGCAGCAGCTAAAAAAACATAATCGGGTTTTTCACTGGCAAAAAAATCAGCCACAGCTTGCTGATTTCTTAGGTCAAGCTCCGCAGAAGTTTTAACCACCAAATTGAAATACCCTTCGGCCTCCAATTTGCGTAGAATGGCAGAACCCACCATCCCTCGGTGACCTGCGATATATATTTTTTGTCCTTTTTCCAATATTTTACCTTAATGAAGCAAAGATAAATTATTTTTACAGGCTTTAACATAAGAAATGGGTAAGGATAAACTAAAACGCTTTGCTGAGATCACTACTTTTGAGAATGTGATTGAACTGGAGGACGGAAAAATATTGAAAAGCCACTGGGCATCATCACATTTTAAGAATAACAATCCTGTAATACTTGAATTGGGATGCGGAAAGGGGGAATACACGGTAAACCTTGCCAGGCTTTTTCCAGATATTAACTTCATAGGCATCGACTATAAAGGAAATCGGATATGGAGAGGAGCCAAAACAGCACTTGAAGAAAATATTTCAAATGTTGCTTTTTTAAGAATTCAAATCGAGAATCTAATGGATTATTTTTCAGGAAATGAAATCACTGAAATATGGATTACCTTTCCAGATCCTCAGCCTCAAATTAGTCGTGAAAAAAAACGACTTACCTCAGAAAGATTCCTGAACATGTATAAAATACTGCTGCAAACAAAAGCACCTATTCATTTAAAAACCGATAGCGACCTCTTGCACTCCTATACCAAAGAAAAAATTAAAGAATTAGGATTGTTAACACATATTAGCACCGAAGATCTTTATAAGTCAACTTTAGTGGATGAGGTTCTGTCAATAAAAACTTATTATGAGAAGAAGTATCTTGCTCATGATAAAAACATCAACTACTTAAAGTTTAGCTTCGAATAAATGGAGAAACTTGGTTTTTACGATCAGGTTTATCAGGTTGTTAGACTGATACCAAGAGGAAGAGTGACCTCTTATGGTGCCATTGCATCTTATTTAGGCACTAGAGGATCAGCAAGAATGGTTGGTTATGCTATGAATGCAGCACACAGTGCCTTCCCCCAAGTGCCAGCCCAAAGAGTTGTAAATAGAAACGGTTTACTTACGGGTAAATTCCATTTTAGCTCAGAAAATTTGATGCAACAACTACTAGAAAATGAGGGTATTAAGGTCGAGAATGATAAGATCTTAGATTTTAAAAATAAATTTTGGGATCCTGCAATTGAACTCGATTTAAACATTTAAAAAAAAATAAAATAAAAAGACATGGGAAAAATGATCGAAGAATTCAATTCATATCGTACTAAAATGAATAACCGCATCATGGAAACTGCAGATACCAATATCAAGCGATTTTTAGCACTTGATACCACATGCTATGCCGAAGGAGCACTGAACGTAAAGACAAAAGAAATGCTTGGTCTCGTTGCATCCATGGTATTACGCTGCGATGATTGTATAAAATATCACCTCGGTAAATGCCATGAAGAGGGAGTTAGCCATGAAGAAATGAATGAAATCTTTATGATTGCAAACTTGGTTGGTGGATCAATCGTAATTCCCCACTACCGTAGAGCGCTTGAGTATTGGGATGAGCTTCATACAAAATAAGAAATCT
>JBIHZP010000190.1:0-3522 GCA_044231315.1 Daejeonella sp.
ACTAACTCGAAATCAACAGCATTTAGGCTAACTGTTTGTGGAAATAAACTTTGCTGACTTGCTCCCTGCCTGCTCTCGAGGTGCTGCAGAAAGCGCTCAAATAAAATACGTTCATGAGCTGCTTGCTGATCAATGAGCATAAAACCCGACTTAATTTGGGAAATTATAAAACGATTGTGTAGCTGAAATATCTGCTTTCCAATGCTTTTTAAGACCTTGTTTTCAATCTCTACCTGCCGATTAACATCGAGGTTCATTCCGCTTTGATGTGCCTCAGGATCAACAATTTCATAAAGCGAGCCCCAGTTTTTGCTTATCGTTTTTCGTTCTTCCTGACTACTTCTTAGAAAGGGGATCTCGCGCTCTCTTTTTTCGGGAGAAAAAGGGTTGAAATCGGGATTGAAAGAAATGGCGGGTGGCACAATATCTTCTGGGGCTTTGGGACTAATCATGCGACTAAAACCGGTTTCTTGGTTAAAATCGAGCGTCGGACTGATATTATAGCGGCCTAAAGAGCGTTTTACCGCCGAGCGAATGATGGCATAAATGGCTTTTTCATCCTGATATTTTATCTCCGTTTTTGTAGGGTGCACATTGATATCAATCTTTGCAGGGTCGATATCAATGAAAAGTACGTAAAGCGGATAGCTATCGGCACTAAGAACCTCCTCAAAAGCATTGAGCACGGCATGGTTTAGGTATGGATCTTTGATAAAGCGGTTATTCACAAAAAAGAACTGCTCACCCCTAGTTTTCTTGGCAAATTCAGGTTTGCCGATGTATCCTTTAAGGTCGATAATGGATGTTGTTTCTTCAACCGGGACTAATTTCTGATTGTAGGCATTGCCAAAAAGGTGGATAATTCTTTGCTTTAGGCTTCCTTTGGGTAAATGAAATACCTCATGACCATCTTGGTGAAGAGTGAAAAATACTTCCGGATTAGCCAGGGCAACACGCTGAAACTCATCGTTTATATGGCGGATTTCAACCGGATTCCCTTTTAGGAAATTGCGTCGCGCGGGAGTATTGTAAAATAGGTTTTTTACGCTAATGCTAGTCCCGGGCATGGCAGAAACAGGCTCCTGACTGATAATTTCTGATCCTTCGATGCGGATGCAGGTGCCTAATTCATCTTCATGGCGTCGAGTTTTAAGTTCAACCTGAGCAATTGCGGCAATGGAGGCCATCGCTTCCCCTCTAAAGCCCATGGTACGGATAGCAAATAGATCTTCAGCCTTACGAATTTTGGAGGTTGCATGGCGTTCAAAGCACATACGCGCATCAGTCAGGCTCATTCCACAGCCATTATCAATTACTTGAATGAGTGATTTTCCGGCATCCTTAATTAATATCTGGATCTTATCGGCGCCCGAATCAATGGCATTTTCAATAAGCTCTTTCAGTGCCGAGGCCGGTCTTTGCACTACTTCTCCTGCAGCAATTTGATTGGCGACCGAATCGGGTAAAAGTTGTATGATATCAGACAAAATATTCTTTTATTTTTTTTGAATACACCTAAGTGCAATCCCTAACATAACTAATTTCTTTTGAAAACAATTGGTAAAATGGATTTTTTTAATCCTCTATTTTCAACAAACAAAGATAAGGTCTTTTAAGCTTAAGCGTGTATAATGTGGATAATGCTAAGGAAAAAAATCATTTTTTTTAAATAGGCCTACCTATCAAAATTATATTATTTCAATTTAAGCCCAAAATTCTCAGCGCATGATTTATATTTACCTTTAAATCATCAAACATTATTGAAATACAATGTCAAAGAACATACTTTGGGTGCTAAGCACCATCTTTTTGTTTTCCTGTAGCTCACAAAAATCGGCAGACCTAATAGTTCACAACGGTAAGGTTTATACCATTGACAATCAGTTTACTGTTGCGGAGGCCTTTGCTGTAAAGGATGGTAAAATTCTTGAAGTAGGGAGTTCTAAAGATATTTTGAGTAAGTATCAGGGCGAAATGCTTGATGCAGAGGGGAATGCTATATTTCCGGGTTTTATTGATGGTCATGCCCATTTTTATGGCTATGGGGCTGGTTTGCAGAATGCTAATTTAGTTGGAACAAAAAGCTGGGACGAAATCCTTGAAAAACTGAAGGCCTTCAGCATCGAAAATCCGGATGGATGGATTATTGGCAGAGGCTGGGATCAGAATGATTGGCCAACGAAAGAGTTTCCCGACAATCAAAAACTTAATGAACTTTTCCCGAATAGGCCCGTAATTTTATCGCGCGTGGATGGCCATGCAGCTATTGCCAATAAGTTTGCCCTGGACTTGGCCGGAGTAAAGCCAAACCAAAAAATTGAAGGAGGAGAAATTGAAACTGTGCAAGGGAAATTAACTGGAATATTGGTTGACAATGCGGAGGGGCTCGTAGCTTCCAAAATTCCACCTCCATCAGCTAAACAAATTGGAGAGTCGCTATTGGATGCACAAAAGAATTGTTTTGCCGTGGGACTCACAACAGTAACAGATTGCGGCATCAGTCACGAGCTTATTCCCATAATTTCAGATTTGCAAAAAGAAAATCAGCTGAAAATGCGCATTTATGGAATGCTTTCAGATAATCCGGCCAACTACGAGTATCTTTTCAAAAATGGAGCCATTAAAACAGATCGTCTAAATGTTAGATCGTTCAAAGTTTATATGGATGGTGCTTTAGGCTCACGCGGCGCTAGTCTTTTAGAGCCTTATTCGGATAAGTCTAGCACTTCTGGATTTTTATTGAGCGCTAAGACTCATTTTGAGGAGGTGGCCAAGAAAATTGCGGAAAAGGGCTTTCAAATGAATACCCACGCGATAGGTGATTCGGCGAACCGTGAAATTTTGTCTATCTACGGAAGGGTATTAAAGGGTAAAAATGATGCTCGTTGGCGAATAGAGCATGCCCAAGTAGTAAATCAAGAAGATTTTAAACTGTTCGGTAATAATAGCGTAATTCCTTCCGTTCAAAGTACACATGCCACTTCAGATATGTATTGGGCTGCCGACAGATTGGGTTCTGAGCGGATTAAGGGCGCCTATGCCTTTAAGCAATTGCTTGATCAGAACGGCTGGTTGGTATTAGGGACAGATTTTCCGGTGGAGGATATTAATCCAATGTTTACTTTTTATTCGGCCGTGGTCAGGAAAGATCAGAAAAACTATCCTGAAGCTGGTTTTCAAATGGAAAATTCTCTGAGCCGTGAAGAAGCTATCCGTGGGATGACAATCTGGGCAGCAAAAGGAAATTTTGAAGAAAATGAAAAGGGTAGTCTCGAGGTAGGGAAATTTGCAGATTTTATAATTCTTGATCAGGATTTAATGAAAGCTGATGCGGCAAATTTATTCAAAACTAAAGTTTTAAAAACATATTTAAATGGTGAAAAAGTTTATGCTAAGTAATTTATTCAGAGCAGCTTATGCTCTCCCAACGTTTTGTTTACTGGTTTCCTTATCTGTTTCGGCATGTGCGCAAACAGCTGAACATCTTAAAAATAATGCTTTGCTGAGGGAGGAAAGAAATAT
>JBIHZP010000191.1:0-3511 GCA_044231315.1 Daejeonella sp.
GTAGAATTTGCTTATTTTTATAATACACTCGGTACGAAAGTTACCATCGTAGAATACCTCGATAATATTGTTCCAGTTGAAGATGAAGATATTTCTAAACAATTACTTAGAAGTTTCAAAAAATCAGGAATTAACATCATGACAGGTACCAATGTCGAATCTGTTGATACAAGTGGAAAAACATGTAAAGTTCATGTAAAAACTGCGGTTGGGACTGAAGTTATTGAGTGTGATATTGTACTTTCTGCCGTTGGATATAGTCCTAATTTAGAAAACTTAGGTTTAGAAGAAGTTGGTATAACCGTTGACAAAGGTCGCGTTCAAGTTGATGATTTTTACAAAACGAATATAGAAGGAGTTTATGCCATTGGAGATATTGTTAAGGGACAAGCCTTGGCGCATGTTGCTTCTGCCGAAGGTATCATTTGTGTTGAAAAAATTGCTGGACATCATCCGGAGCCTTTAAATTACAATAATATTCCAGGTTGTACTTATTGCTCTCCTGAAATAGCCTCTGTTGGTTATACTGAAAAAGCAGCAAAGGAAGCTGGTTATGAAATCAAAGTTGGTAAATTCCCATTCTCTGCGTCGGGTAAGGCAAGTGCTGCAGGAGCAAAAGATGGTTTTGTGAAAGTGATTTTCGATGCTAAATATGGTGAATTCCTTGGTGCTCATATGATTGGAACAAATGTTACGGAGATGATCGCTGAAGTGGTTGTTGCCAGAAAATTAGAAAGCACTGGAATGGATATTGTAAAAACAGTACATCCACACCCAACTATGAGTGAAGCAATAATGGAGGCTGCTGCAGATGCCTACGGTGAAGTAATTCACTTATAAAATTATTTTAATGAAGTTATTTACGATCGATACTGGTTTTTTTAAGTTAGATGGTGGTGCCATGTTTGGCGTAGTACCAAAATCCATCTGGCAAAAAACTAACCCAGCAGATGAGATAAATCTGTGTACTTGGGCAATGCGTTGCCTTTTAGTTCAAGATGGTGATCGTTTAATATTAATTGATAATGGCATAGGTAACAAGCAAGATGAACGTTTTTTAAAGCACTACTATTTACATGGTGATGATTCATTAGAAAAATCTTTATCAAAGCATGGATATTCAAAAGATGACATTACCGACGTTTTTTTAACTCATTTGCACTTCGACCATTGTGGCGGTTCAGTCGATAAACTGGAGGATGGAACGCTTGTTCCCGCCTTTAAAAATGCTACATATTGGAGCAATTCAAAACATTGGCAATGGGCAATTGAACCAAACAATCGTGAAAAGGCCTCCTTCTTAAAGGAAAATATATTACCCATTCAAGAAAGTGGAAGATTAAAATTCATTGATTGTATTGACGGTGTAGATTTTTCCGAAAATATTAAGATAAGATTTGCTTTTGGTCATACGGAGTCTATGATGCTACCACAAATTTCTTACAAAGGCAAAACCATATTATACATGGCTGATCTGCTCCCTTCCATCGGTCATATACCCATGCCCTATGTGATGGCTTACGATATGTTTCCACTTAAAACCCTAACTGAAAAAAAGAAATTTCTTGAAGAAGCGGTCAAAAACGAGTATGTTCTCTTTTTAGAGCATGATCCTGTAAACGAATGCTGCACCCTTCAAGAAACAGAGAAAGGTATTCGGGTTAAAGACACTTTTAACTTAAGTCAAGTCTAATTATTGTCTTATAATATAAAAGCAATCTGATTTGGATTGCTTTTATATTAAATTGAAAAATATTATAATTTAAACTACAATTGTCTGAGGTTTAGTCCCAGTAATAGCATCAATTTCATCCATTACCTCAATAGTTAAAAGAGGAATTATATCCATGGCCGTTAAATTTTCTTGCAGCTGACTCACTTTAGAAGCTCCTAAAATAACAGTACTCACATTTGGATTTTTTAGACACCAAGCAATTGCCAATTTTGCCAGTGAAGTATTTAATTTATCGGCAAGACCTTTCAATAATTTAACTTTTTTGATATTATCCTCAACCAATAACCTGTTTTTTAACCATTCAAGACTATCAATACTAAAGCGTGTATCTTTAGGATCAGCATCATTATATTTACCAGAAAGTAAGCCAGAGGCTAGAGGACTCCAAATTGTGGTTCCCATGCCAAAATCTCTAAACAATAATAAAAACTCATTTTCAATTTTTTCACGCCAAAGCATATTATATTGTGGCTGCTCCATCACAGGTGGCACCAAATGGTTCTTCTCCGCAAAAAAATGGGCTTGCATAATTTCTAAGGCACTCCACTCAGATGTACCCCAATAAAGTGCTTTACCTGATTGAATCAACTGATGCATCGCCCAAACCGTCTCTTCAATGGGTGTTTCCTTATCTGGACGGTGGCAATAGATTAAATCTACATAATCGAGTTGCAAACGTTTCAATGCATTATGAGTACCTTCAAAAATATGTTTCTTCGAAAGCCCTATCATATTCGGTTTCTTTTCCTCTGCACCAAAAAATATCTTACTAGAAACTATATAAGAGCTACGATCCCAGTTTTTCTTTTTTAGAATTTTGCCCATTACAATCTCGGACTTACCACCTGCATATCCTTCTGCATTATCAAAGAAGTTAACACCAGCTTCATAAGCAACATCCATTAATTCTTCTGCAACTTTATCTTCAATCTGATTGCCAAAAGTTAACCAACTTCCTAGAGAAAGTGCACTAACCTTTAAACCAGATTTTCCTAAACGTCTGTATTCCATACTATTATAATTAAAACATGTAAAATAATTTTCTTCCCTAAATTAACAAATTGCGTTTCAAAAAAGATTTATCAATTGTAATAAAAAAAATGTCGCAGTTCTATGCAATATTTGCTAAATTAAATTCCTAATTAAATTTAAATTCGCTCAAAGCGAAAACATTAAAATGCAACTTACCCAATTGGAAATAAAGGGCTTCAAAAGTTTTGGTGATAAAATCACGATAAACTTTAATGAAGGTGTTACAGCTATTGTTGGTCCAAATGGTTGCGGTAAGTCTAATGTAGTTGATGCCATTCGCTGGGTTTTAGGTGAACAAAGTACAAGAATGCTGCGTTCCGAGAAAATGGAAAACATCATTTTCAATGGGACAAAAACACGCAGACCATCAAATTTGGCTGAAGTATCTTTAAGTTTCAACAATACAAAAAACATACTACCTACAGATTTCACAAAAATTACTATAACTAGAAAACTGTATCGCTCAGGTGAAAGTGAATATAGATTAAACGATGTTTCTTGTCGTTTAAAAGACATTACAGACTTATTTCTCGATACAGGTATTGGCTCCGACTCCTACTCTATCATTGAACTAAAAATGATAGATGAGATTATTGCAAATAAAGACAATTCAAGGCGTGCATTGTTTGAAGAAGCTTCGGGAATATCCAAATATAAATTGCGAAAAAAACAAACATTTAATAAATTAAGGGATGCAGAAGCTGATCTCAGTCGTGTAGAAGATTTACTTTTTGAGATTGAAAA
>JBIHZP010000193.1:0-3481 GCA_044231315.1 Daejeonella sp.
TGGCTGAATCCCTGGGAGGAGTGGAGTCTTTAATTAATCACCCCGTATCGATGACGCACGGTTCAATTCCGAAGGCTGAACGCGATAAAGTTGGTGTTACTGATAATTTATTGCGCTTAAGTGTTGGAGTGGAGGATGTGGAGGATCTTTTGGAGGATTTGAAGCAAGCACTTTCTTAAACCGGTTTAAATTAGTCATGTCTCAATATACCTTTTCATTAAATACTTTTGAGGGACTAAAAGATTTTCTCGATTTAAAGGTTGAACGATATAATCAGCCTGATTTTATTGAAAATGATCCGATTTGTATTCCTCATCAATTTAAATTGAAACAGGATATTGAGATTATGGGTTTCTGGGCTTCTATTTTAGCCTGGGGCCAACGTAAAACTATAATTAATAAGTGCAATGAACTCATTCATTTGATGGATGGAGCACCGTTTGATTTTATGATGAATCATCAGGATTCAGATCTTAAACGTTTCCTGACTTTTAAACATCGAACCTTTAACGATACCGATACCCTTTATTTTATTGAGTTTTTTAAACAACATTATCGTTATAATTCATCTTTAGAGAATGCTTTCACCGGACTTAATTTAAAATCAGGTCCAGATGGTGGGGATTTTGAGAATAAGTTTTCAGATATATTATTGTCAGAGGTTCAATCTAAATCATCTACTGAAAAAAATATTTTCACCTATAAATCCACCGAAAACTACTTGAATTCTTTCAGGGATTATTTCTTCTCCTTACCTGATTTTCCTTCAAGAACCAAAAAGCATGTCAGCTCACCCATCCAGAAATCTACCTGTAAGCGTTTAAGCATGTTTTTGCGATGGATGGTAAGAGACGATCAAAAAGGTGTTGATTTTGGTATCTGGAAAACTATAAGCCCCTCTCAACTGATTTGCCCCACAGATTTACATGTTGAACGTGTAGCACGAAAATTAAAGTTAATCACCCGTAAACAAGTAGATTGGCATACAGCAACTGAACTAACCTTGAATCTTCAGAAATTTGATCCTAATGACCCCGTGAAATATGATTTTGCCTTATTTGGATTAGGTATTGAGGAGCACTTTCAAAATAGTATTCTCTAAAAAAACGGATTTATTCTTTGGTTTCCTCATCCGCGGACTTAATGCCATTTTGTTTCTTTAGTTGCTCGTCTATTTTTTTGTTGCTTATTCTGAGTTTTGGAAAGCGCATCGGACTTCTAATCGGATTTTCATCACCCAATAATATTCCCCAAGGCTTGAACATACTGGAGCGATCGAAAATTATTTTTAATACCGCAACCATAGGCAAAGCAAGGAACATTCCGGATACTCCAGCTAAAGTTCCTGCAATAAATACTCCCAAAATTGCAGCGAATGCATTTATCTTGACTTTTGAGCCTACAATTCGAGGCATTAGAATGTTATTATCAAGGAATTGAACAATTGCAATTACAATTAAAACAGTAAATATCGGAAGTAATTCCTGGGAGGAGGTTAATGTTAATAAAACACCAATTAAATTTCCAATTAATGCCCCTACGTAAGGAATTAGATTTAATAAAGCGAATATTACTCCAATGAGTATGGCATGTTTAATACCTAAAACTAATAATATTCCACCGAGTAAAATAGTGATATAGGCTATTTGAATGAGTAGACCAACCAAATAACTTTTGATAATAACTTCAGTCTCTTTCATAACCTCCTTCACTTTTTTGTGTTGCTGGGGTTTGAACCACACAAAGACAAATCGTAGAAGTAGGTTTTTATAGGATAAGAATAAATAGATGTAAATTGGGACTAATCCGATGAAAATAAATGCTGAAGTAATGGATCCAGCTGCTTCTCCAATGATATTGCCAGCATTAACCAATATTTTTTTGCTTTGCTCATTCAAAAATTTAATCTGCTCTTGTGTAGAGAAATCAGTTTTGCTGTTTATCCAATAACTTAAATTGTTTAAGTGAAAACTTATATTTTTTTGAATTTGTGGGAAGTCGGCAGCAAGTATGCTGATTTGCGCTGAAAAAAACCAAACCATCGATCCGATAAATATCGCTCCAAGTAAGATAGGCAAAAAAATGGCTAGTGCCTCGGGGACTCTCTTATTTCTTAAAAACCTGTAAGTAGGTAAGAGAACAATACTTAAAAAGAATGCCATTAAAACAGGCATAATAATCCCACTTCCAAAAGATATTAATGCACCTAGCAAACAAATACCTATTAATTCTATCGATCTTCTTACGGTTAGTGGTAGTTCTTTCATACGTATTGATTTACTAATGCTTTCATGCTTTTTATTTTAATTCGTATTAATTATGTTTTTATCCACATTCGTTTGAACCATTCTTGATTAAATTAACATAATTTCATTTGTAAAAATCAAATAAAACTTCTTCATTCATTATCCGCAATTTAATTAAAATTACTTATCCTTAAATGTTAATAACATTCATTCGAATTATTTCTTGTTTGATTTAAGTTTGCATTGTTAACGGTTCTTGATTTCATTATCGAGATTAAAAGGGAACCGGGTTAGAATCCCGGACAGTCCCGCTGCTGTGTTCTCCATAACGGTTATCCAAATTTATTGTCACTGAGCTGATCTTAATCAGCATGGGAAGGCAGGATAAACCGGGAGTAAGTCAGAAGACCTGCCTTAGCATATATAATTCATAGCTTTCGGGGATTGAAGCTTGGAGAAGATCGTGCTATAGGACGGTCTATTTCTTGTATTCCTTCATTATCTGTTTGCTGTGGGACAAAAAACTCACAACAAAATGAAAACAAAAAAACTTTACATTGCCGTAGGCCTGGGGCTTACGCAATTGACATTACTAAACAGTAATGTTCGCGCACAGGAAAAATCTGTCGCCATTCTTGACGAAGTAGTTGTAACGGCTAGTCGCTCACCCAAAAAAATATCGGAAATTGGTAAGGTCGTCAGAGTCATTTCTGCTGAAACCCTCGCTAGGAGTCAGGGGAGGACTCTCCATGAGGTTTTAAACAATGTTGCAGGAATTACAATTGGTGGTAATGGTGGAAACCCTGCAGATGTAAAAGCGGTGTATATGCGTGGAGCAAGCGCAGCAAATACGCTAATTTTAATTGATGGTATTCCTGTTAATGATGCCTCTGAAATTTCTGGCGAATACAATATTTCTGCTATTTCTGTAGATTTAATTGAGCGTGTAGAGATTCTTAAAGGTGGAAACTCTACGCTATATGGTTCAGATGCAGTTGCAGGAGTAATCAATATTATTACCAAGAAAGGATTAGGTAAATTATCTGCAAATGTATTAGCAACGGCCGGTTCATACGATACTTATAAACAAGTATTGGGTCTTAGTGGAGAAATAAAAAAAACGAGCATTTCTTTTAGTGCAAGCAATACCGACTCCAAAAACTTCTCTTCTGCCATTCCAGCAACTGGTGCATCCAATTTTGATAAGGATGGTTTCCATCAAAAATCAGTTTCCC
>JBIHZP010000018.1:0-11362 GCA_044231315.1 Daejeonella sp.
TATTGAAATTGATGGTAAATTGATGGAACGCGAGGCTTTTATGATCAGCTTAGCCAATTCATCCCAATTTGGGAATAATGCACATATAGCGCCATTTGCTTCCTTAGATGATGGTTTATTTGATGTTTGCATTGTTAAACCCTTTCCTATTTATCAATTGCCAATTTTGGGCTATAGAATGTTTAGTAAAAGTGCTCATAAATCTAAATTTGTTGAAATACTGAGAGGTCGTGAAATTAAAATAACTAGGGAATATCCCTCTGCAGTTCATCTGGATGGTGAACCTATTCAAATGGGAGTGGAATTAAATATCTCCATAAAACCCCTTTCGCTCAAAGTTTTAAATTAATAATGATGTCAAAAAAAAATACGGGTCTAAAAGGGGTAGTTTATTCTACAAATCCCGACTTCGAGTATGATTCTGAACAATCTGAGACGATTGAAACTTTAAAACCTCAACATCAAGACTTACGTGTTCAATTGGATAGGAAGCAACGTGGAGGTAAGGCTGTTACCTTGATAACCGGTTTTATTGGGTCCAAGGATGATCTTGAAATTCTTGGCAAAAAATTAAAACAAAAATGTGGAGTAGGTGGCACAGCTAAAGATGGCGAAATTATTGTTCAGGGAGATTTTAGAGAAAAAGTGATGGTCATGCTTCAAGCCGACGGATATAAGGCAAAAAAAATTGGATCTTAAAATCATTCATTTTTTTTGATTTAAATAGCTGTAATACAAGACATTAGTCCTTAGTGTAAAAAATACAATAATAGATATTTTTGCAAAAAATTATCTTGAAGATTGTTAAAATGGGCATTGTTTTTGACTAGATTGTACGATAATTTAACGATTAGTATGCAGCTATCAAAATCCAACCTTGATTTACAATACCTGAACCTCGAAAAAGCAAAATTCATTCATTATCAATTATCTCCATCCGAATTAATTGAAATTGCCATCACCAATGGGGAAGCTAAACTAGCAGATAGTGGGGCACTTGCGGCGGATACTGGCGAGTTTACGGGGCGTTCTCCGCGCGATCGCTTTATTGTTTGTGATGAAATTACTGAACAATCGGTTTGGTGGGGAGATGTAAATATTAAATTTGGTGAATCTCAATTTGAAGCGTTATTTGATAAAGTAACCAGCTATCTCTCTGAAAGGACAATTTATGTAAGAGATGCCTATGCATGTGCGAGTGATGAATACCGTTTAAATATTAGAGTAGTTACGGAGACAGCCTATCAAAATTTATTCGCAAACAATTTATTTTTAAGGCCTTCAGCCATAGATGCCCAGCTTAAACCCGAATGGTCTATCATAGCAGCGCCAGGATTTAAGGCAAATCCAGAAATTGACGGAACGCGACAATCTAATTTTTGCATTATTAATTTTAGCAGAAAAACGATTCTCATAGGTGGCACGGGTTATACGGGAGAAATAAAAAAGGGTATTTTTTCAGTTCTTAATTTTATTCTGCCACATCATCATCATGTACTTTCAATGCACTGCTCGGCTAATATTGGAAAGGAGGGGGATACTGCTTTATTTTTTGGTCTGTCGGGAACCGGAAAAACTACCCTTTCAGCAGATCCTGATCGCATGTTAATTGGGGATGATGAGCACGGTTGGAGTAAAGACAGTATTTTTAATTTTGAAGGTGGATGTTATGCGAAATGCGTCGATCTTGATGCAGAAAAAGAGCCTCAGATTTTTAATGCGATTCGATTCGGTTCTCTATTAGAAAATATAAATTTTTTTAAAGAGGGCAGGACGGTTGATTTTGCGAATATTGATAAAACTGAGAATACTAGAGTAGCCTACCCCATTCATTATATAGACAATGCTTTGATTCCTTCACTTGGCTCTGCACCAAAAAACATCTTTTTTCTTACGGCAGATGCTTTTGGTGTTCTTCCTCCAATATCAAAGTTAAATTCTGAACAGGCTAAATACCATTTCATTTCAGGTTATACAGCCAAGGTAGCAGGTACAGAGGCCGGCATCAATGAGCCACAGTTGACCTTCTCAGCTTGCTTCGGAAAGGCTTTTTTGCCACTTCATCCATCAAAATATGCTGAACTTTTAGAACAAAATATTGAGCAATTTGGAGTAGATGTTTGGCTAATCAATACGGGCTGGACCGGTGGAAAGTATGGAACAGGTTCAAGAATGAAGCTTTCTCATACACGAGCAATGATTAAATCTGCTTTGAACGGAGGCTTAAAGGATGTCGAATATGAAGAGCATCCCTTATTTGGATTGGCGATGCCTACCAGTTGCCCTGGTGTTCCGGCAGAAATTTTAAATCCGATTAATACCTGGAAAGATAAAAATGCTTACAAACAGACAGCACTTAGCTTGGCGGAGGCATTTGTATCAAATTTTAAACACTATTCATAATTTATTGATTATAAGACAGTTGTTGGCAAATTTTGTCTAATCGTATTGGTTTATAATTAAAAATCACCTTCTAAATTTGCATTTACAATAAAAAATAGTTTTTATTGTAAAACGATTGCCGAATATTGAAGGCAATCTTCTTTTAGAATGGCAATATCTTGCTAAATTCTAAGGAGTGGCATTGACAGGATTGAATAAACAGGATTAAAAAATTTTCAAAATTTTTTTAAGTCTAAAATTATATTTTTGTTAACCATTGAAGGTGACAAAAGTATTTTTATATATTTATCAAAAATTAGTATTTAAAATTATTACCAAATAAAAATTAATCATTCTATTATCTAATCAACAACTAAAACTAAAATTTAAAAAAAATGGCGAACGCACCAAAACCAACAACAGCTAAGAAAGAAAGCTCTGGTTCAAGCATTTTTGCAAGTATGTCTATCGTGATGTGTATCCTTGTCGGAGTACTTCTATGGAAATTCGTAATGGGTGATGCATCTAATTTTGAAGGAGGAGATCCTGAAAATGGTCATCCACTACCTGGAAACTACTTCGGTATGGTTTATAAGGGTGGTTACGTAGTTCCCGTGTTAATGGGATTATTCTTAATGGTTATTGTTTTTTCTATCGAACGTTTTTTCGTAATTGGTAAAGCTACTGGTAAAGGAAACATTGACTCATTTGTAAAGAAAATTCAAGGGTTTATTAGCGCTGGAAATATTGATTCAGCTATTTCTGAATGCGATAAGCAAGAAGGTTCTGTTGCTAATGTGATCAAATCCGGATTAAAGAAATATAAGGAAATGGAGACTGAGGCTAAAATGGATACTGAGCAGAAATGTCTTGCTATTCAGAAAGATATCGAAGAAGCCACTGCTTTAGAGATGCCGATGTTAGAGCAAAACTTAACAGTAATTGCAACTCTAGTTTCAATTGGTACATTAATGGGTCTATTGGGTACAGTAACAGGTATGATTAAGGCTTTCGCGGCATTATCAACTGCAGGTTCTCCAGATCAGGCTGCATTAGCAAATGGTATTTCTGAGGCATTGATTAATACCGCTACAGGTATTGCTACATCTACTGTTGCAATTATCATGTACAATTTGTTTACTTCAAAAATTGATAAATTGACATACGCTATTGATGAGGCAGGGTTCTCAATCGTTCAAACGTATGCAAGTACTCATAAATAATAGATTTTGATTTATAATTCCGGGTTTTAATTAACCTGGAATATTTCATTCTATATTAATTAGTTATTAATTTAAAAATAAGCAATGCCAAGAATTAAAGTTGCCAGAAAAAGTACAGCTATCGACATGACAGCAATGTGTGATGTGGCGTTTTTGTTGCTTACATTTTTTATCCTTACAGCAACAGCACGTCAGCCTGAACCGCTTCCTGTTGATACCCCGGCATCTACAGTAAAGTTCAAATTGCCGGATGTAGATATTGCTACACTTACTGTTGGACAGGAAAAAGTATTTTTTGGAGTACCCGGACAACCGATCAGAGTTCGTACATTAGAATTGATGGCCGAAAAATATTCTGTGACGTTTACAGACGAAGAAAAAATGCGTTTTTCTCTAATGGAAAGTTTTGGAGTTCCAATCGGAAATCTTAAGCAAATCATTATGTTGAAGGGTGATGAGCGTAATGCAGAGGGGCTACAGCCTGGAATTCCTACAGACTCTGTAGGTGAGCGTCCATCCGAATTGCACAACTGGCTTTTATCAGCTCGTTATGCAACCAAAGAACTAAATAATGTTGATATGCGTGTCAGTATTAAAGGTGATTCGAAGGAAGAATATCCTTCAATCAAAAAAATATTGAATATCCTTCAGGATCAGAATATTAACAAATTTAGTTTGATCACCTCATTGAGGGCAGAAGATTAATAATTCGTAAAAAAATATAAAACACGATGGCAGAATTAGATACCTCCGGCGGGGGTAAAGGTAAAGGCGGGAAAGTTAGAAGTAAAAAGCAATCAACACGTGTGGATTTAACCGCAATGGTAGATTTGGCTTTCCTTCTGATCACCTTCTTTATGCTTACCACCACGCTGGCTAAACCTCAGGCAATGGATTTAGCCATGCCTGATAAGGAAAAGAACGATGAGCAAGAATTAACAGTTGCTGATAATAGAACAATGACCATACTTTTGGGTGATAATAATCGCTTAGAATGGTATATGGGGCTTGTTGATAAACCTTTAACTGCTCCTCAGGTTGATAATTACGGAAGGAATGGCATCAGAAAGGCTTTAATCGAATATTCAAAAAAGGTTATTGCTACCACTGGTGATCCAAGTAAAGGTTTAATCGTTTTGATCAAACCAAGTGCTCAGTCAAATTATAGAAATTTTGTAGACATCCTTGATGAAATGAAAGTGTCAAATATCGAAAGGTATGCGATTGTTGAAATTTCTGATCCGGATATCGCTTTGTTAAAACGTGATGGCCTCTACAAATAATTATTTTAAACAAATATTTACCCTTTAAAGATTTATTATATGTTAGGGTCTAAAATAGATTTATTCAATAACCAATGGCTGGATGTTATATTCGCCGGCAGAAATAAGAGCTATGGCGCTTATGAGTTAAGGAAAGATAATTCCAAAACAACTAGCCGTGCTATTATCATTGGTTCATTGTTTTTTATAACTGTGGTTTCATTACCATTAATTATAAAATATATCTCTGGAATATTGCCAGAAGATGAACAACTTAAGGTAACAGAAGTAGTATTGGCACCTCCTCCACCAATTAATAAGGAAGAGTTACCACCGCCACCTCCTGAACCTCCAAAACCTAAGATCGATCAGATCAAATTTCCTCCTCCGGTAGTTGTTCCTGCGGAAGAAGTTAGAGATGAGGAACCACCAACGGTTGAAGAATTGAAAGTGGCTGATCCAGGTCAGAAGACTATTGAAGGTGATCCAAATGCAGACATCGTAATTGATGAACCTGTTGGCGAAGCTCCTCAAGCAGCAGTAACTGAAGATAATAGCATCAGAGATTTTGCTAGCGTTGAAGTACTTCCTGAATTTGCTGGTGGTATGGCAGGATGGGGAAAATATCTTCAGAAAAATCTAAAGTATCCTCCAATCGCTCGTGAAAATAATATCACAGGTCGTGTTATTATGAGTTTCGTAGTTGAGAAAAATGGCCAACTTACAGATATCAAAGTACTTCGTGGTATTGGTGGTGGTTGTGATGAAGAGGCTGTTCGTGTATTAAAAAATGCACCAGCTTGGAAACCAGGTATTCAAAATGGGCGCCCAGTTAGGGTTGCCTACACAATGCCTATATTCTTCCAGCTGGCTGGACAATAAGATAAATGTCTTTTTCTAAAGAAGATCTGACCAAACAGAAATCGCCCGCAAAGCGATTTCTGTTTATTTTAGGGCTAGGGATGTTTGCCCTTTATTTTGCTCTAGGAGTTGCAATAATTTTTTGGAAAGACTTTCCTATGGATCTTTCATTTGAATATAGACTTGCCTTTGCTATCTTATTGATTGTTTACTCATTTATCAGATTTGTTCGTTTACTTCGCTCTTAATAATAAATGATATGAAAAATTTAATTTTACTATTTTATTTCTCTGGATTTATTTTGCTTATTTCATGTCAGAGTAAACCTTCAGAAAAGCAATCATATACCAGTGGTAAGGAGCAAATATTAGTCGACGAATCTTTTGCACCAATTATTGAGGACCAGGCTTTTCTTTTTGAAAGTACTTACCCCAATGCAAAACTTGAATTGGTCATGAAATCTGAAAATGAATTATTAAATTTGTTCTTAAGTGATAGCATTCAGGTTGCCATTCTTACAAGGGAGTTAAAAGACAATGAAAGAAAGCACTTTGAATCAAAAAACATAAAAATTCGGTCAAACCGATTTGCAATTGATGGAATTGCGCTTATTACGCACAATTCCTCTAAATATGTTAATGTTGATGTTTCGGATATTATTAAAATTTTAAAGGGAGAGCCTTCAGCTCTTCAAAGCTTAGTTTTCGATAATGCCAATTCTAGTACGGTGAGGTATTTTAAAGAATTAGCAGTAATTGATCAGCTTCCTTCAACAGGCATTTATGCATTAAAGTCAAATGCTGACGTTATCAAGTATGTAAATGACAATCCCGGATCAATCGGTGTTGTGGGTGTTAACTGGATGGTACAGCCTCCAGCAGAGTTGGAAACCATAGTGACGGATTTAAAGATATTAGGGGTTAAAAATGTGGCCGGTCGTCCGGGTTCGGATGCTTACTATAAACCTAATCAAAATGATATTGCTTTAGAGAAGTATCCTCTTACAAGATCATTATATGTGATAAACTGCGAAGGTGGTGCTGGTTTGGGCACGGGTTTTGCATCTTTTATTACTGGAGATCGTGGTCAGAGGATCGTGTTAAAATCAGGATTATTGCCTGACAGCATTCCCTCGCGTGAAATTAATATTGTAAATTAAATTATATTTAAAATGATGAATAAGGCAGTTAAATTGACTTTGGGTTTAGTATTTATAAGTTCGGTTGTTTTTTCTCAGAGTTTAACTGATGCGAGGAAGGCTATTGATGCAGAGCAGTATCAAAAAGGTAAAGCTATGTTAAACTCATTAACTAGTACACAAGCTACTAACCCAGAGACCTTTTTTTATCTAGGTAATTTATACCTAACCACGGCATCAATTAATATCCGTCCTGATTATATTGATTCTGCTAAGGCTGTATTTGAAAAGGGAATCAGTACGAATGCTGAATATGCTTTAAACTTTGTGGGTTTAGGTGCCGTTGATCTTGCAAAGAAAGCAAGCCCAAAGGTAAATTTTGATAAAGCCATTGCTTTAACCAAAAAGAAAGATCATTTAACAGATCTATATATCGGACGTGCTTATGTAAATGCACCAAAACCAATGATTGCAGAGGGATTAGTTCACCTTAATAAGGCTAAATTATTAAACGAAAAAGATGCACAATTATTTTTGGTTTTGGGCGATGCATACCGCTCAGAAATGAAAAATAGTGAGGCTTTTAGTGCTTACAGGACTGCCTTTGATCTGGATAAAACTTTTTTAAGATCCAAAGTTGAATTGGGCAAAATCAATAAAATGTCTAAGGCATTTGAAGAAGCTATTGCTGAGTTTAAAAGTGTAATTGCCTTGGATGCAAACTACGGACCGGCCTTTCGGGAATTGGCAGAAACGTATTATCAATGGGCTTGGTTTTCACAAAAAGAGTATGATAACCGTATTAAGGAGGCTTTGCAGTTTTACGAAAAATACATGGACCTAACAGACCGTTCATTAGATTCTCGTTTACGTCATGCAGATTTCTTATACCTTGCTAAAGACTTTAAAGCTCTTGAAGCTGAAGCAAATGAAATGGCAAAACTGGATAATGTAAACCCTAGAGTATTACGTTATTTGGCTTACTCAGCTTTCGAAAATGGTAATTTCACATCAAGTGCTCAAGCATTGAAGGATTTTATTGCCAAGGTGGAACCTACTCGTTTGATTTCTCAAGATTATCTTTATTTAGGTAGAGCGCAAATGAAGGACACCACTCAAATTCAAGAGGGGATGGCTAATATAGAGAAAGCAGTAGGCCTTGATTCCACAAATGCTGCAGTGATGAGTGAAATAGGGCAAGCACTTTACAAAAGCAGAAAATATGTTGATGCTGCTCGTGCTTACGAAATTGCTGTTAAGAATCCTGAAAGATCATTGCTTGATTATTATTATTTAGGTATGTCTTACTACTTTACCTATGGTGCTAAAAATGCTGATAATTTGAGTCCGGCGAAAGATCTATTAGTTAAGGCAGATACAGCATTCAGTTTTCTTGTTAAAAAATCACCAACAACACAGGCAGGATGGCAGTATAGAGGCAGAATTAATCGCCTCTTAGATGAAAATGATAGTCTAGGTTTAGCAGTACCTTATTATGAAACTTACGTTAAACTTGTTACCCTTGACAAGCCTGAATTGGCTGTTAAGAGTACTGCCGGATTAATTGAAGCTTATAACTATTTAGGTTCTGTTGCACTACGAAAGGATGAAGATAAAGATAAGGCCAAAGAGTTCTTCAAAAAAATATTAGATCTAGATCCTGCCAATGCTACTGCTAAGGAGGTGCTTGCAGCAATTGGTGTTGCTAATTAGATTTTAAATTTTTATTTATACAGAAGCCCCTAAACATTGTTTAGGGGCTTCTTTTTTTTTATATTTGCGTCGTAATATCAAAGCATGGAAGCACAAAGCACATCACTAAGTTATCTGCCAATTATCTTTCAGATTATTGTGGCTCTCGGATTTGTAGTTTTTACTATGACTCTTACCCATTTAATCGGACCTAAGCGCAAAACAGCTGATAAATTGGTGGCATTTGAATCGGGGATTAAATCAATAGGTAATGCGCGACAGCCATTTTCCATAAAATATTTTTTGGTAGCTATTTTATTTGTGCTTTTTGATATTGAGGTAATTTTCATGTATCCATGGGCAGTTAATTTTAGAGAATTTGGAGTTAACGGACTGATTGAGATGTTCATATTTATGGGAACACTTTTACTCGGTTTTATTTATATTATTAAGAAAAAGGCACTAGATTGGGAGTAGTATTTAGATTGGTTCTAAATATGGGTTTAAAAAATTGAAAGCATTTAATTTCTTAAATTTGAGCTCATTTCAGACCTGTCTGAACTGAGCTTTTTCTTTTGAAAGATTATGAGTGAAGTAAAAATAGTTGAAGCGCCTCCAGGTATTGAGGGATCAGGTTTCTTTGCAACATCAATGGATAAGGTTGTTGGATTAGCACGTTCACACTCTTTGTGGCCCTTACCATTTGCAACGTCTTGTTGTGGTATTGAGTTCATGGCTACCATGGGTTCTCACTATGATTTTGCTCGTTTTGGATCAGAGAGACCGAGTTTTTCGCCTCGTCAAGCTGATTTGTTGATGGTCATGGGGACTATTGCAAAGAAAATGGGACCTGTATTAAAGCAAGTTTATCTTCAAATGGCAGAGCCTCGTTGGGTAATTGCTGTTGGTGCATGTGCAAGTAGTGGAGGTATTTTTGATACTTATTCAGTGATGCAAGGAATCGATGAGATTATTCCTGTCGATGTTTATGTTCCTGGCTGTCCACCACGACCAGAAGCAATTATTGATGGTTTCAATAAGATACAAGAACTAGTAAAAAATGAGTCGCTTCGTAGAAGAGAGTCGCCAGAGTATAAAGAATTATTAGCTAGATACGGAATCCAGTAATGGGCAATATAAGCAACCAGCAAGTCGTACAAAGTTTAACTTCAAAGTTTGGAGAGAATATTACTATCCCTACAGAACCTTTTGGTTTATTAACTTTTGAAACTACGGCCGAATATATTAATGAAGTTTTACGTTTCCTGAAGGAGGATAAAGAACTTAAATTTAACTATCTGACTGATATTACTGGAATTCATTTTCCAGAGCAGGCCTTGTCTATGTGTGTTGTTTACCATGTTCATAGCCTTGCTAATAATGTACGCGTTAGAATAAAGGTTTTCCTTGATGCAAATGCGCCTAATATCCCAACGGCAACCAACCTTTGGGAAGGAGCAAACTGGATGGAACGTGAAACCTATGATTTCTTCGGAATTATTTTTGAAGGACATCCCAATTTGGTTAGAATTTTAAATGTTGACGATATGACCGTTTTCCCGATGCGTAGAGAGCATCCCTTGGAAGACCCAAATCGTGTTGATAAAAAGGATTATTTCTTCGGAAGATGACGAATCACCCCATATTTACAGATAACGACCCTCAAAAGGAAACGATTACATTAAATCTCGGTCCCACACACCCTGCTACCCATGGTGTGTTCCAGAATGTTTTGGAAATGGATGGAGAGCGGATTGTAAGTGGTGTTTCAACCATTGGTTATATACATCGCGCTTTCGAAAAAATTGCTGAACATCGTCCATTTTATCAGATTACCCCATTAACGGATCGCTTGAACTATTGTTCATCGCCCATTAATAATATGGGCTGGCACATGACTGTTGAGAAATTATTAGGTATTGAAACTCCTAAAAGAGTTGATTATTTAAGAGTTATCGTAATGGAGCTTTCCCGTATTTCAGATCATTTAATTTGTAATGGAATTTTAGGGGTTGATACAGGTGCATTTACTGGCTTCTTGTATTTAATGGAAGAGAGAGAGCATATCTATGAAATCTATGAAGAGATATGTGGTGCTCGTTTAACCACTAACATAGGACGAATTGGTGGTTTTGAAAGAGATTTTAATGATATCGCATTCGCGAAAATTAAGAAATTCTTGGTCAAATTTCCTCCAATTTTAAAGGAGTTTGAAGGATTGTTTAATCGAAATAGGATATTTATTGAGCGTACTTCTGGTGTTGCTCCTGTAGATCCTGAAACAGCGCTTAATTACAGTTGGAGCGGACCTATCTTACGTGCTACTGGTGTAGACTATGATGTTCGTGTAAATGAACCTTACTCATCGTATCAGGATTTTGATTTTGATATTCCGGTTGGTACTACGGGTGATGTTTACGATCGCTATGTTGTTCGTAATGAGGAAATGTGGCAGAGCCTGAGAATTATTGAGCAAGCACTTCAAAAGATTGAGAAAGAACCTAAAGGTGTTTTCCATGCGGATGTTCCTGAGTTTTATCTTCCTCCAAAAGAAGATGTTTATAATAATATGGAAGCCTTGATTTACCATTTTAAAATTGTAATGGGAGAGATTGATACGCCTAAAACTGAAGTTTATCATGCTGTTGAGGGTGGTAATGGCGAATTAGGTTTCTATCTAGTAAATGATGGTGGTCGTTCACCATATCGTTTGCACTTTAGAAGACCAAGTTTCATTAATTATCAAATGTATGCACCAATGAGCGCCGGTATGTTTTTGTCGGATGCGATTTTAAATATGAGTA
>JBIHZP010000195.1:0-3424 GCA_044231315.1 Daejeonella sp.
GTAGTTCAATTTCTTTTTTGAACTGTTTCAAAGCCTCTAGGCCACGTTCAAATGCGGAAAGCTTAATTTGTCCGTCCTTCATTCCACCTTCACCTAAGCTTACAGGAATGGTGTTCTGGTGGATTAATTTTGTGACTCTCTCCTTGTTTTCAACAATCAATAAATGAAAGGTATTGGTGCCTAAATCGATAATGGCTATTCTATTGTTCATTTTTATTGTGAAATGAGGTGCTAATTAATTCATCCAGCTAAATATAATCTATTCATTGTACATGAACCATTTGCCTAATTCCTTAAAGCTAACTTTTTTACCATACATCAAAATCCCCACGCGATAAATTCGAGATGCAATCCAGGTGGTAAATAAAAATCCGCCGATTAATAAAACGATCGATAATGCCAGCTCCCAGTTCGGAACACCAAATGGAAGTCGCACCATCATCGCGATAGGTGAGGTAAATGGAATGATACTGAGCCAAAAGGAGAGGCTGCTATCTGGATTGTTTACGATAAAACTAAATGACATGATATAAGTAAATAATAGGGGCAACGTTATGGGAAGCATAAATTGCTGTGTTTCGGTGTCTGTTTCTACGGCCGAGCCCACCGCTGCAAATAAAGCAGAGTAGAGCATGTATCCACCAAGGAAAAATACAATGAATACAGGTAGAATATAGGTCCATTCAATCGTTTGTACCGCTTTTAAAATATCCGAACCAGGTGCCTTTTGCGCAGTAGCTGCTGAAGGATCAGTCATTGGGGTTTCAGATTTAACTTGTTCCACCTGATCCTTAAATAAAATAGTACTAGCTACGCTCATCAATCCCACAGAAAGAACAATCCACAATAAAAATTGGGTTAATCCTACCAAGCCAATACCGATAATCTTACCCATCATCAATTGAAAGGGCTTTACGGATGAAATGATAACCTCCACAATTCGGCTAGTTTTCTCTTCAATAATACCCCTCATCACCTGGATGCCATAAATAAAGAGCGACATGTAAATTAATATCGCTGCAGCAAAGCCTACAGCCATGGCAGCTCCTGAGCTACTATCTTTTTCGCCCTCTACTGTCAATTCTTTAGAAACCACGGTTAAGTTTGGCTTTATTTTGTCGAGCGTCTCCGAATCGATTCCTGCATCCTGCAAAAGTTTAATGCGCATCTGTTCATTTAACTGATTTTCAATGCTGCTGATCACGGATAAACCAGCATTTTTTTGGGCAAAAAGCTCAATGCTTCCGCCACTTTTTATATCCTTCGGAATGAAAAGAACAAAGGCTTCTTCCTCATTAATCACCTTCTTTTTGGCTTCAGAAAGGGAAAGTGTAGAGGATTGAAAATTTACTGCGCGCTTATTTTCAAAGGCTTTATTGAAAATGCCACTTTCGTCAATAACCTCTACTGTCGGAATATTATCGCCGCCACGCATCGATAGGAAAAAAATCAATGCATACATAGCAATTATCAAAAGCGGGACAAGGAAAGTCATGATTAAAAATGCTTTCTTCTTTACTCTACTCAAGTATTCACGTTGGATGATTAGTAGTGTTTTGTTCATGATAACTTATTTTTTACGTTCTGAATAAAGATGTCGTTCATGCTCGGGATAATTTCCATGAGCTCAGAAATTTGTACTTGAGGCATTAAATACTGAAGTAAATCATTTACTGAATGTCCCGCATTAATCTGAATGGTTAAATGGGTAATGCCATCATCCACTTTCTCACTATTAATATTGAAAAACTGATTTTCTTGATGATCTAATTTTCCACTAAAACTTATCCGATACGTATTATTTCGATATTGGTTTTTGATATCCTTAACTTTTCCATCCAATATTTTTTTCGATTGATGAATAAGGGCAATGCTGTCGCATAATTGTTCTACCGATTCCATGCGGTGGGTAGAAAAAATAATCGTTGCTCCATTTTTATTTAAGTCAAGTATCTCATCTGTAATAAGTTGTACGTTTACAGGGTCAAACCCAGAAAATGGTTCATCCAAAATAATGAGTTTTGGATCATGTACTACAGTGGCAATAAACTGGACTTTCTGCTGCATCCCCTTACTTAAATCCTCTACTTTTTTATGCCACCAGCTCTCAATTTCCATTTTCTCAAACCAATGCTTAATCTTTGAAGTGGCATCCGATTTGGAGAGTCCCTTGAGTTGTGCCAGATACAACATTTGCTCGCCAATCTCCATTTTTTTGTAAAGACCACGTTCCTCAGGGAGATAGCCAATCATGGAAATGTGCGAAGGATTTAATTTTTCGCCATTCAAAAATACCTCTCCTTGATCGGGAGCTGTTATTTGATTGATGATGCGGATTAATGAGGTTTTACCTGCACCATTCGGACCGAGGAGTCCGAAGATAGATCCATCTTCAATCTCAATCGATACATTGTCTAAAGCACGATGATTGGCATATTGCTTGACGATATTTCTGATACTTAGCATTCTTCTTGTTTTATGTTTTGTAGACTATTGTTTGTTTCATTTGTTACCATTTATTATAATTTCAAGATAATTTTTTAGCTCTGATTGATTTTAATTTAATCCAAATCCTTTTTGAAAGCGAAGAGCTATTTGCAGTTTTTGATTTTCCAATTAGAAAGGCATAGGGTTTGAGTGATGTTAGATGGTCGCAGATAATTTTCACGATTCCAAGCATCGGAATGGCCATAATCATGCCTGGAATCCCCCAAATAATTTCCATGAAAACCAAGGCTAAAATGGTGAACAATGGGTTAATATTTACTTCTGATCCAACTACCAAGGGTTCTAAAATATAGGTTTGTAAAAATTGTATAATCATGTAGGTAATGAATACTCCGAGCACCATGGCATTGCTACCTCCTTGAGAAATCACCATTAAGATCGTCAGACTTGTACCTGTTATATTTCCTATAAATGGAACAATTTCTAGTAGTCCGCAGAGTACAGCAAAGAAAATAGCACTTTCAACGCCAATAATACTGAATGCAAAGCCATACATGAACCAAAGCATAATAATCATAACCCCTAGTCCCAAAAGATAATTTTGCGATACTTTTCCAGCATCCGAAATAAGGCGTTCCGTTTCCTTAACTTCAGTTTTTGGTACAAGCATAAGAATGAATTTTTTTAAGTGGGAGCGCGAAGTGAGAAATAAAAAGAGGTACACAATAACTAAAATGCTCTTCGTTAAAATTCCCATTAAATAACTTAAAACAGAGCTAGCTAAAAAGATTGCCTCATTTGATCCATTTGATGTTTGTTTATCGAGCCATATTTTTTGACTTTCATGAGATATTCCAATGGTTTCTGCTAAAAATTTCTGTATTCCAAGGATTATTTTCTGAATACGCAGACCAATTTCATTTAAATTGTCGGATATGCCGGCCGCTTGCCAAGAAATTAAATAGAATATTCCCCC
>JBIHZP010000196.1:0-3417 GCA_044231315.1 Daejeonella sp.
TGGTACAGCCATTGATGTGATAAAAAATATGCCTTCTATTACTGTTGATGGTCAGGGGGAAATTTCGCTTCGAGGCTCAAGAGGTTTTTTGGTTTTAGTAAATGGCAAACCAGTTCTAACCGATGCCGCTACGATTTTAAGTCAGCTACCAGCAAATTCAATAGAAAATGTCGAATTAATTACCGCACCGTCTGCCAAATATGACCCAGATGGGAAAGGTGGAATAATCAATATTACTACTAAAAAAGGTGCAGATGATAGTAGTGCTTTCGTAGCAAATTTACAGGGTGGAATACCCTCAGTTCAAGATTACGGGAACCCGGAAAATCAGCATCGCTATGGTGCGGATTTGAGCTATAATTATAAAAAAGGTAAATGGGATTTGTCTGCCGGGGCAAACTATTTAAGAAACGATAATGCCGGCTTAAGAGATGGCAATGTATTTACCATTATTGGGACAAAGAAAACAAGTTTTCCATCTCAGGGGGAGCGTAGTTTTGATAAATATAATTATGGGGCTAGGTTCAACTTAAGCTTTACGCCGTCGTTAATAGATCAATTTTCTGTGGGATTTTTCGCTGGACGTAAGTATCAAGATCGTGTAGCTGATATTTACTATAATAATACAAATACTTTATTGGCAAGTGGCCAAATTATCGGTCGCAGTAATTATTTTAATGCCAATACGCAAAATAAGCAAGGTGATTTCATTTTAGGAAATTTGGATTATTCGCATAAGTTTAATGAAAAATCGGTTTTAAATGTTTCTGCTTTGGTGGAGCATGCGGGATTAGAGGGATCTACAAAAAACAGAAATATTGAGCTTCAAGATACGGTTCAAAACACACTAGGTACCTATAAAAACCCATTAACAGGCTTTAGATTTAAGGCAGACCATAATTTAACTCTTGGTAAGGGCAAGCTTGAAAGTGGTTATCAATATCGCTTAGATCAGCAAAACGGGCAGTTTATTTACTCTGTAAAAGAGCTAGGCTCGGTTAATTTTATTAGGGATCGGGCCTTTTCTGGTAATGTGAAGGCCAATAATCACATTCATTCACTATACAGCCATTATTCTGGAAAGTCTAATAATTTGGAGTTTGTTGGCGGATTGAGGTATGAATACTCCATGCGCGATCTAAATATAAAGTCCTTATCTAGTGACGATTATAAATTGAAATTAAATAATTTATTCCCCTCAGCAAGTTTTTTATATAGTTTCAAGAATAGTTGGAAAGGTAAAATGGGGCTGAGTAGAAGGGTGCAGCGGACCAATAATTTTGAGTTGAATCCAATTCCTGAAAGGGAGCACTCCGAAACACTTGAACGAGGAGATGCAAACCTTCTGCCAGAATTTATTTACTTGGCGGAAGCTGGTGTTTCAAAAAACTTTAGTAGAGGGTCTATATTTTCGACAGTTTATTATCAGGATATTAAAAATCCTATTCAAAGGGTAAATAGTGTGTTTGCTGATACCATTTTGAATCGTGTTTATACCAATGCCGATAAGGCTAGTCGCTTAGGAATTGAATTAGGCCTAAATTATAATCCTGCGAAATGGGCTCAACTCTACCTTGGCACTAATGTGTATAAAAGTTCGGTAAGTGGATTAGTGCTTAATTATCCGAATTCTCAACGTAATTCTGCTTGGGTAAATTCCATCAATGCAAATATTAATTTCCAGCTGAATTCTAGTTTAAGCATTCAGGGGAATATTAATTATTTATCAGCAAGACCTACAGTTCAGGGTGAAGATTCGCGTTTTTACAATCCCAATACCTCCATCAAAAAAACATTTATGGGTGGTAGGTTAACAGCCTTGCTGCAATGGCAAAATATGGACATGGGTTTGCTTAAAAGCAATGAACAGCGCATAAGTACCTCAGCACCTGATTTTTATACAACAACAAATTATGTTTATGAAGTTGATGTATTGATGATTAATTTGAGTTTTAACCTAAATAAACTTAAAAATAAAATTAAGTTGCCAGGAAGTGAATTTGGCGAGAAAGAATTTTAATTCCGAGCAGAGATTTTACCTCTACTCGTATTAATATTGGGGAATTCTACTGAGCGTCGTAAATAACAACTCGGTCGAAGAAGACTCTAAATTCATCTAAAAATGCTTTGTGAAGAGGGTGGACTTGGTAAACATCATGTGCTGCCATATCATCGAAAGCTAGAAACAGACTGAATGTATAGCTTGTATCAACTACTGCCCGCTCAATGGGTGCAGGTGTGCCTGAATGGAAAAACTTGACTACTTCAATCTTTTCTAAGGTGCTCAAACTTTTTTGAAATGCAGTTTTTTGTTCGGCGGTGATATCGGCTTTAAGCCAGAATAATACGTGATGTGCGATCATATTTATATTGTTTGCAGCAAATATAGTGATGTGCCTTATTTGACAAGGTAAATTTTTAAAATTTATAGTAATTGAATTTTGATAGGTTTTAATTCCTTAATTAAAGAATCTAATAGGCTTTAGACCTTAGTCAAATACTCTTTTAAAATAGCTATATCAGCTTCAGCCCAGTTTAAATTTAATAAATGCTCTTTGTCTAGGCATTTGAATTGTGCATGCTCTTTTAGAACGATTTCGCCATTTAAATGCCTGCAAATGAAGGGAATAAGTCGTATGGATTTATCCTCATAATGATGATCATTTGCCATTAATCGTTCAATAATGCGAATATCAATATTGAGCTCTTCTTTAATTTCTCTAATCAGACATTCTTCGGGCGTTTCATATTCTTCAATTTTACCTCCAGGAAATTCCCATTTTAGGGGGAGATGCATGCTTGCACTTCTTTGGCAAACGATTACCTTATCTTGACTGTCTAGAATGATGGCGCAGGCGACGAGTAACATTGTTTTAAGGATTGAATGTTTTGTTATTGGGAAATTTTGTTTGATCTATCCCTGGTATTATTGAATTGCTTAAACTTTGGTCAGGCTTGTTATTTTGATCGTTATGGACATCAATAAAGGAAAATTTAGCCTTTTCCAAAACATGTTATATAATAAAATAAATATCGGGGATTATAAGTTTCAAAGTCGATTTTGCCTTATTACATTAACTGCCTTTGTTTTTCAGGGATAAAATATCTTTAAAATACAAAAGCAACAATTGATTGATAATTGTTGCTTTTATAATGAATGTGTGCTGATTATATATTTCTTCTTTAATTTCTTATTTCAAAGCCTCATTTACCGCCTTACCAATATTTCCATTAGGTTCTTGAATACGGAGGAGCCCTGTAATTGTTGGCGCGATATCGGTCATGTTATATGGATTATTCGTCTTCCCTTGTTTGATTCCCCATCCCATAAATACCATTGGGATGTGTGTATCAGCGGGGTTCATGGTGCCGTGACTTGCGCCTGTTGCTCTTTGAGATGAACCTGAATACCATGAA
>JBIHZP010000197.1:0-3414 GCA_044231315.1 Daejeonella sp.
ACTCTGTTTTTATGCAAAAGTAAGTAACTGAGCAAATCAAATTCCTTTCGGGTAAGTTCAATTTCCGCAGACTGATGTTTAACCGTCCTATTTTGCAGGTCAATCATAAATTCACCCAAATCAATCTCTTGAGTATTCACATTAAATTTCCTTCTGGAAATTGCCTGCATACGTGATTGTAGCTCTAGCAGCGAGAAAGGTTTCGGTAGATAATCATCTGCTCCTAAATCAAGACCTAAAATGCGATCTTCAATATTTCCTCGAGCGGTAAGGATGATATAAGCCGCATCAGGATTGAGCTTTTTAGCCTCCTGAAGCACTTTTAAACCATCAAGGTCAGGTAATCCCAAATCTAGCAGAACAAAATCGTAAGGGTTTACACCGAGCATTTCTAATGCCTTTTGAGCAGTATGAGCCCTATCACAAAGGTAAAATGCCTTTTTCAGGAAGGCCTCTACTTCATAGGCCAGCGTTTTCTCATCTTCAATTAAAAGTACTTTCAAATCAGAATTGGTAATAGAAACTTAAATTAAAAAATGACCTTGGCTTTTGCTTCGTTTCCGATACGTTTTTTCCAAGGCTCGATACTTGCCATCCTGCCTCAAGCAAATAATTTTGGCGATTATAGCCTAACAAGAAATTCATATTGTACGAAATCATATCGAAGCTGCTTGCATTTCTAGTCATGGTATAATTCAATTCTCTAGGTCGGAGTAAAGGGTCAATTGGCATTGGACTACGCCTATCGCGTCGCACAATATATTCCTCTAGATAGTGCAAGGTTCCACCCACAAGCTCTAGCCCTGGCTCAAAAGAGATGAAATCTTTATCCCTTGAAATACTCCCCAAATTTAAGGCCTTTGAGGCGGTAAGCGACAAGAATAAATCGCGTTGTGTACCAAATGCATAATACGTATTAAAGCCAGTCTTAATGAAATTTAAATCGTAGGCTAATAAAGCACTAATGGTATTTTGGTTGGCAGCACCCAAGAGAGGTGAATCTTTTGCAAAAATTGAGCGGCTATAGGCAAATGATCCATTCAATTTTTTTGTCAGTTGATGTTCAAAACCAGCAGTCAAATCTAACTCAGAAATTAGCGGTCCGCCGGCATTAACCAATTTATAAGATCCAACAGAAAAGAAAAGTCCGTTTTTTAAACTTAATGCTGCATTACTTAGAAAATATGGTAATTTTTGTTCCGCAGTTTGTCCGTAATAATTGGCATTATTCCCATAAATTCCTGCTAAAGTAATGGTGTTTCTCTTGGGCTCTACTTCGATGGAATCGACTTGAGAAAATGCCCTTGAGGCCATAAAAAATACTATTATCAATAAAATATACCCTCTACTCATATGCTAAATGCCTAATTTTAATGAAAACCTGCAAATCCCTTTTTTGGCGTTCTCATTGGCATTCTTCTTATAGGAATGCGGTTGTTTACTGATTTGGGTTTTAATTTTGGGATGGATCGGGGCACCTGTTTAATACCCGATTTCTGACGAATTCTTGTGTTATCTCTATTTATTTCTTCGATAGGTCTTTTTTCTCCAGGTTTAATTTCTCCCGGAACTTTTTCTCCAGGTTTAACCTCTCCTTTTGAACGCCCTTGGTCTTTTTTATCACCAGAGTTTCGCACCGGTATAGAATCCACCTCAAAGACTACAACATTCTCAACATTAATGTTTTTAAGCTGTCTACTTTCAATCTTCTTATCAAAGGCTATAGCAGCACATGGCATGCCAAATACAGTGATAAAAATAATTGTATGAAAACCTGCTCTCAATTTCATTTCATGTAAAAATAAGGAATTTTGTCTCTTTCTGAGTCTAACATTTATTCCTCTAGACCCAGATTGTTTACCTTGGATATTAAAAATCAGATGATCTCAAGAATAAAACATAGTCTAGCTACAAATATGAGGGTGCAACATGAAGAGCAGATGAATTTTTTAAATTGTTTCAATAAAAAAACCCGACCACAATTGAAAGGGGTCGGGTTTAATATCAAAAAAAAAATTATTTAAGCGAATTGATATAAGCTGCTATCCTTAAGCCATCTTCCTTTTTTACCTGAGGCATTGGAGGCATGGGGGTTGGATAATCTGGCCAATTTTCTGGCTTTGGGTTATGAATGAGTTGAACAATTTTCTCAGGACTGTATTTACGTTTTGCGATGTCCTTAAATGCTGGTCCCACCATCTTTTTATCAGGATTATGACATGATAAACAGGTGTAGGAAGCAAGCATTCCTTTAACTTCCTCATAAGTTGGAGCTTTTGCCACCTGCTGCACTGGTGCAACTTTAGCTGCCACCGGTTTTGTTGCAGGAATTGCTCCTGCTTTCTTTACTGCTGGTACTAGCGCTGTTTTAGCCACAATTACCGAAGAGTTTTTAGTACTTACTTCAGTCATGGATAATTTAGCCCCTTCCGGAATATTATTTAAGGTATAGTAGGCCGTAGGATGTACCAAGGAGTGGAAATTATCACGCTCACGAAGTCCATCAAGCTTTATAGTATGGATATAATATCTACGCAAATTGTCTACAATAATTCTCGCTTTTAGTCCGTCGGGAGATAATTTAACTCCTTTAATAACATGGTTTTCAAGGTTTACCGGCGGACTACCATATACTGGATGGTATTTATAGATATAACTTTCAACAGAGTAAGATGCTAAATCTTCGGCAGATTTTTGATCCACCGGCTGCGTAAACTCGATTTCAAAACCATCGGGCATAGCTCTAACGGCCTTCATTTCAAAAGGTGTTTTATTATTCCAAACCAAACGTTGTAAACCCTCATTTGCTTCACCTGCAGAGCCCCATCCACGGTTAGTTTCACCGATGAATAAAGAGCTATCGCGGGCCCATGACATTCTGAGTACTCCTGATCTAAATCCTGAACGGAACATAAAAGAAGCGCCTTGAAACTCGCCATTTACTTTTTCCATAAAAACCCTTGATAGGATACTCATTCCCTGATCACCAACCAAAGTTTGTCCTTCAAACGGTCCAAAATGCCCTTTCGGAATAGTGATAGGCTCCGAATTAGAAATACCCAAAATCCCATAGGGAAGCCAAACGGCAGGTAAACGTAATTCAGGAAACTCCTTCTTCATATCGAAAAGAGTTTTAAATTCTTCATTTACCACATTTTCGGGCTTGATGTAACGGCCCTTTTCGTTCTTAACCTTACGGGGATCGATTTTTGAATTAAACTGCGCTTCGGTCAGTTTAAGTGGTGAATTTGGCATTCCAGTCCAGGCTAAACCTGCAGGATGACCTAAAAAATCACCCTTCTCCACTTTCCAAAGTGCACCAGAACCCATCCAATCGCCTTGGTTATCGGTATAGAATAATTCATCATTTAAAAAGCCTAATCCAGCAGGAGAACGCATACCAGTAGCCCAAGG
>JBIHZP010000198.1:0-3413 GCA_044231315.1 Daejeonella sp.
TAGTGCCAGTTTAGTTTATTTTGCCGCTTTAATCTTTATTTCCTTCAAAAAGATTCTCCTAAATGATGTTATTGAGGCTTTATTCGAGCTCGTGACCATCCCCTTTATCTTATTATTAGCGGTCTTGTTTGTGTTTAGCTTTAAAGGTTGGCATGCAGATAACTGGAAAATAACATCAAAGGCCTTCCTTGCAGTCCTTATTCTAGCTATTACCCTATTTTTAATCATTATAGCAACTGTCTATAATATTTAAATCGCAGCTCAATAATTGTTTGTGCTATAAACGGATCATAAGGTGAGTAATCTAAATACGAAATCCGCAAAATTTTTACGCTGCGGATTTTAATTATAACTCCTCATGCTATTAAAATGTGAAATATAACCTTTTGAAAAGCATCGCCTGTTTTGGAAATAGGCTATTCATTTCATAGGATATAAGCAGTATAATAAAGTTAGGTTGCTTGTTGTGGGACTGATTGGTATTCTTGTTTGAAAGAGAATTAGAAAATGCTTTTTGGTATCTAAAAAAATCAAAAACCAAGCACAGCAAAATCAATTAGACCGATTCTCCCTTTTGTTTTTCCTGCCATTGCTTACTGAATGATTTTTCAGCAACTTGTGGAAGTACACGGTGTTTACCCCAGCTTTTGGTGAAGAGATTTCGCATCAATAGATTTTTGAATTTACCGCCAAACATATCCATCATCTTGCGCTTCATCATGCCCATTTTCCAGCCCTTCCAGCTCAAGCTTTCGGCTTTCGTGCTAAATCCTTGGCTAACAGAATCTCTGCGGTTTAAGAGGAGCATTTTATGGATGTCTATTTTTACCGGACAAACCTCGGTGCATTTTCCGCAAAGACTAGATGCATAACTTAAATGCTTAAATTCTTCCATCCCAGCCATGTGCGGCGTAATAATTGATCCTATTGGTCCGCTATAAGTAGTTTCATAAGTATGCCCACCAATATTCTTGTACACCGGACATGCATTTAAACATGCTCCGCAACGTATGCAATATAAGCCCTGGCGCTGTTCTTTTTGTGCCAATAGATTTGTGCGTCCATTATCGAGCAAAATTACATACATCTCCTCTGGTCCATCACTCTCATCGCTTTGTCGCGGTCCGCCTAAAATAGTATTATAAACCGTCAAATTCTGCCCTGTTCCATGCGTAGATAATATTGGCCAGAACAGATCTAAATCATTGATGGAGGGAATGATTTTCTCAATACCCACAACGGCGATATGTATTTTTGGAAAGGTAGTAGTGAGGCGTGCATTGCCCTCATTTTCTGTCAATGCAATACTTCCGCTATCGGCAATTAGGAAATTCCCGCCGGTAATACCTACATCTGCTGAAGTGTATTTTTCTCTGAGTAACTCTCTGGCTTTGAGGGTTAACTGTTCCGGACTAGCATCAATTGGAGTGCCAAAGCGTTCATTAAAGAGTTTGGCAATGTCCTCCTTACTCAGGTGCATGGCTGGAGTAACTATATGGTAGGGTTTTTGCCCCAGTAATTGAACAATATATTCGCCAAGGTCGCTTTCAACAGTCTCGATGTGGTTTTTTTCAAGAAATTCATTGAGCTCAATTTCTTCAGTAGCCATCGACTTCGATTTAATGACTGTTTTTGCACCGGCCCTCTTTATTATTTGAAGTATTTCTTCATTGGCTTCTGCCGCATCATTGGCCCAAATAACTTTACCGCCTTTGCGCTGGAAATTGGCTTCAAATTCAGGGAGAAGCTTGTCGAGGTTTTCCATCACCTTCCATTTGACTGTATGTGCCTTGCGTTTTGAATTCTCGAGATTCGCAAATTTAGAAAGCCCTCGTTCAACAGCCACGTCGTATTTACCAATATTATAATTGATAATTCGTCTGTGATCCGAGTCGAAGGCCTTGGTATCAGAAGTTTTTACGAAATCGACAGCTGCATTGCTCATTAGGCGAATTTAAGTATTTAGAAATTAGTACAAAGTATTTAGTAGAAAGTATTTAGAACAAAGTAGTTAGTAGTGACAGGTCGTGACCTGTCTAAACAAAAAATGCCCCCGAATTTCGGAGGCATTTTCTTAAATTTTAAATCTTATTAGCGATTTGCTGGCATATCATTTTTTACATCCACCACTGGGCGCTTATCGCGATTAAGGAGATCCCATCCGGTATAATAAACTAAGTGAGCACGCTTTGCTAATAGTTCGAAGTTAATTTTGCTAACCTCATCACTCGCCCTATGGTAATCTTCATGTACTCCATTGAAATAAAATACAATAGGAACCCCATTTTTAGCGAAATTATAATGATCTGAGCGATAGTAAATTCTTTCCGGATCTTTGGGGTCATTAAATTTATAATCAATTTTCATCTTCGTGTAAACTGCATTTGCATTTTCACTGATTTTGTGAAGATCTGAGCTTAATTTATCTGAACCAATTAAGTAACAGTAATTAGTTGAATCAGGCGAATTTTTATAATCTGTTCCTGTTCTTCCAATCATGTCAATATTTAAATTGGTAATGGTATTGGCCATTGGGAAAATCGGATTTAATGAATAATATTCAGAACCTAATAATCCTTTTTCTTCACCAGTTACTAATAAGAATAAAACACTTCTTCTTGGTCCGTGACCCGCCTTTTTTGCCTTCGCAAAAGCCCTTGCAATTGCTAATACACCTGTTGTACCAGATCCATCATCATCAGCGCCATTATTTACCTTATCTACACCACCATCCGTTGTTAAACCGATGTGATCGTAATGTGCAGAATAAACAACTAATTCGTCCTTAAGATCTGACCCTTCAAGGTAGCCTAAAACATTTGCCGACTTAACATCTTTATTTACTGGACCATAATTAATGGCTACTTCAGATTTTAATACTTGTGATTGTGGTGCACCGCTTTCATCAATTGAAGATTTTAAAGCTTCATAGGTTTTGCCACTGTTTTTTAGAATTTGGTTTGCAACTTCAGGCGTAATATTGACAAGTCCGGCAGCACTTGCACGATTATTTGGAGCACTTTCTTTTTTAACGCTCAAGCGTCCAGCTCTAGGTTTGTATGATTTAATGGAAGCGGCAACATCCGGACTTACAGCTAGGATTAGTGCAGGTTTCTTACTCATTACATATTGCATTCTTTTCGAGCGGCTCGTTGTCCAGTCGGAAGCAGTTGCAGTCTTGCTAATTGCCGAAACGCCATTATTCATCGGCTCTCCCTTGTTAATTACAAGAACAAGCTTTCCAGCAATATCTACGTTTTTAAGGTCATCATAATTATCTGCTCCGATACCGTAGCCAATAAATGTAATTTCGCTTGCTTTAAGTGATTTAGCATCTCCACTTCCTGTGAAAAGAAAATCTTTACCCACGGTAAGTGTAGAATTGTTTGCTGTGAAACTGCTTACCTCGAAGG
>JBIHZP010000199.1:0-3412 GCA_044231315.1 Daejeonella sp.
CAAAAATAAACAATTTAACGTGTATACTTTCTAATACGATAGTAATGTTGAAAAATACCAGTTAAAAATATAACAAATAATGGTAAAACTATGTTAATTACCTGCCAAAAAGTTTTTT
Source organism: Daejeonella sp. (assembly GCA_044231315.1). GTDB lineage: Bacteria > Bacteroidota > Bacteroidia > Sphingobacteriales > Sphingobacteriaceae > Daejeonella. Next base: position 119 of record JBIHZP010000199.1, read on the forward strand.
CTTGCCTAATTTTTGCTCGATCAAGCAGCCTTAATTTAATTTCCTTGTTTCTCAGACCAATAATCCCTGAATCATCCACTAGGTAATCCACAGTATTGAGCAAAAAACTTTTATTGGCATATTGCTGCTCTGGCGTAAACCGATCAAACCCCAATGGATAAGGCGAACCATCACTATTATTAACCTGATTTTTAAAAAGATCGCCATCTGCAAGCACCATCATCTTAGCGGACTTAGCCTTTTCAGGAAGTTTAATATTGCCTGGAATTCCTTGCGGTATGGGTCGATTCTTGAAGTTTGAAGGAAACTCGCCTTCTAAAAGAACCCCAACGGGAATTGGCGCACTTTGAAATAATGCTGGATCAGGCTCTTGCTCAACCATTTGCAGAGAAAGCATGCTAGGTGTTTTCATAGTACGGCTAAATGGTGATGAAGCAAGAATAACTTCAGCGCGCACATTTTTTAATGCTATTAAATCAATTGAGCTCGAAAATTCGGATTTTATCCCATCTAAATTTTTAACAATGGGATGGGTAGAAACTGGAACAAATATGGGGTAAAACAACCATGGTAATAGCTCAATTTGTGATTGCCCGCCAACTGCCCCAACATTTAAGGGTATTTGAGCAGCATTCATATCTGCAATCAGATCATAATTTATTCGAACACCATATTTAAATAGGATATCATCCAAGCCTAGCTTTTTAGGGAAGGCCAGCTGCTCTCCCGCACCACGTAAACTATCAAGCTCCGCGCTTACCTGATCAATCGACCAAATTAAGCTCCCACCATTCCTAACAAAATAATCAATTTTAAACTTTTCAACTTCAGAGAAAGCCGTTTCAGGCTTAGCAATAATCAAAACTTTTAGTTTGTCTAATCCTTCAACGGGAATAGTTTGTAAATCAACCCTTCCCACTTCGTAGGAATCGCCTAAAGATTGAATCGCATCATTTAACTGTAAATCATTTAATTCACCATGCCCCTCGGTAAAACCAATTCGAATGGATCCACCAACGCTCAGCTTCTTAATCGCGCTAGCAAAGGCATATTCTAGATTTTGTATGGAATTGTTTAACACCTCTTCGGGACTCACACCAGCCTTTGTTTGCAGTAGTTTTACAGGAACCTGAAGTCCCTTGTAAGTGATTAAAGCAAGCGGATAAATCATTTTTTGAGACATCCCATCTTCCGTTTTTACACTTAGCTGCGTAGGTTCAATACCCATTTCCAATAATCGCTGATAAGCTTCCTCCTGAGATTTTTGATCGCCAGACAAAGGAATGACGAAATCAAAGTGAAGGTTTTTGCCGGCATAAGAATCAAAATCTCGCAATAAGTCTTCTGTACTATTTCTCAATCGTTTAAAGCCGGCAGGAAATTCACCCTCCAAATAAACCGTAATTTGTACTGGATCCTTTAAATCCGTTAAAATCTTTTTTGTAATCGGCGAAAGTGTATAACGCTTTTCTGCGGTAAAGTCGAAGCGCATAAAAAACTTAGATGCCACAATATTGATAAAGACTATTGCTAAAACCAAAAGCGCGAGATTGCCCAGATCCTTTTTTCTTTGACTTACCATTTTCTGCTCCCCAATTTAGCTTTGGTAAATACTAAAAACAGCGTGGAAAAGCTCAAAAAATAGATGAGGTCGCGGGTATCTAAAACACCCCTGCTCACCGATTGATAATGCTCATTAATGCCAAATGCAGTTAAAACACTTGCAATACCTTGCAAAGAGATAATGGAGCTGATAGAATCAAAGCCACTGAGAGAAAAATAGCTGAGTACAACCGCAAGTGTGAAAGCAATAATCTGATTTTTTCCTAAGGAAGATGTAAACAAACCAATAGCTGTAAATGCCGATGCCAATAGAACCAAACCAATATAAGATCCAATTACAGCCCCAGTATCTATATTTCCTTTTGTAATTCCTAACTGATAGACACTGAAGTAATAAATGAGTGTAGGAATGAGCGTAATCATTACAATGGCCAAACAGGCAAAGAATTTACCCAAAACAATATCCCAATCGCTTAATGGTCGGGTGGCAAGAAGCTCAAATGTTCCATCTTTCTTTTCCTCAGCCAAAGAACGCATGCTGATGGCAGGAATTAGGAAGATAAATAAATAAGGCGCGATATTAAAAAAACTATCTAAGCCGGCATAGCCATAATCCAGAATGCTTGAGTCAGGAAAAACCCAAAGGAATAAGCCGCTTACCAGCAAAAAAGCTGCCATGGTCATGTAGGCAACCATGGAGGTGAAAAAAACACTTAATTCTTTAAAAAAGATACTAATCACTTACGAATAATTTATTTATGAAATTCTTTTAAACTGTATATATTCTTAATCGTTTGATGCCGTAAGATGAATAAAAATATCTTCAAGGCTTTTATTTCCATGATTCTTTCTTAAATCACCTAAATTATCATCCGCAACAATTTTACCCTGATTGATGATGATTACCTGCTCGCAAATTGCCTCTACCTCTTGCATGATATGCGTCGATAAAATTACTGTTTTAGTTTTGGCGAGATCTTTAATTAATGTCCTGATGGTTATCACCTGATTGGGATCCAGTCCAGAGGTAGGCTCATCCAAAATTAACACCTTCGGATCTGCAAATATCGCTTGAGCTAGTCCCGCACGCTGGCGATAGCCCTTCGACAAAGCCCCTAGTTTCTTATTCTGCTCATTACCCAATCCGCAGAGTTCAATTACTTCATCAATTCGTTTTTCTGTCTGGTTAATTTGATGAATAGCGCCAATAAAAGCAAGCGATTCCCTCACATACATATCCAAGTAAAGCGGATTATGTTCCGGGAGGTAACCTATATTTCGGCGCACTTCCATTGAATCTGCAGCCACATCAAATCCACAAACACGAGCGGTACCGGATGTCTGAGGAATAAAGCAGGTCAAAATTTTCATGGTAGTAGATTTCCCCGCCCCATTGGGTCCCAGAAAACCTAAAACACTACCAGGAAGGGCCTTGAATGTAATTCCATCAATTGCCTTCTGACTACCATAAATTTTACAGAGATCTTTTACTTCAATGCTCATGTGGCAAAGTTAATAATTAATCATAATAATAGATTTTTAAGCCTGCTGGATAAACTAATAAACTCAGAATAGTAATAAAGAGTTAAAAATAAGCTTCAGATCAGCAGAACGTAAAAATATCTCATAAAATTAATTTCCTATACTATCTTTGCATTGTTATGAGCAAAAACAACGACGAACTTTTTAAGAATGTAGTTTCCCACACTAAGGAATATGGTTTTGTATTCC
>JBIHZP010000202.1:0-3396 GCA_044231315.1 Daejeonella sp.
AAATATGCGAGTATTCATTTTGGAGAGAGTGGTATTTATCTTGCTGGTGCCATTTCTGGGATAACTGATGTGGATGCCATCACCCTGTCAATGGCTAAAATTGCAAAAGCTGGTGGCAGTACAAATATGGCGATCCAAACCATCATTATTGCGGCTCTATCTAATACGCTAGTAAAATTGATTATAGTCATCGTGTTAGGAAGTATTGAATTGCGCAAAACTGTTTTATGGGGCTTTGCGACTATTTTTCTTTTCGCATTTACTTATTTTTTATTTTATAGAATTTATTTCTTTTCTTAGTTTGAATATTTTTTTGCGGTCGTTAAAAAGCTTTAATTTGATTGTTTTTCATGAATAAATACCTGCATTAGAAAATGTCTTAAAATGGGAAGCTAGTGATTTGAATTTTAGTGCTTTATTATTAGGTGGTTCATTCTTTCAGACTCCACGAAAAATTAAAGAGCTGTCATTTCTTCATGAGCTTGCTTTATTGGCTTTTTAACCATGAGGTCGGTAAAGTTTGGATAAAATTTAAAATCTCTATTATTTTTTTAAACTATAATCCTTTCTAAGAGCGCCTGATTTTAGATGTCAAAATCATTGAATTCTTCTGTAAATAAAAGCTTCTGAATTAGTATAATTGTAATATAATCCTTAAAATACATGAATATTCAAATAGATTTTAATCATTTGAATGTGTAAAAGGTAAATTTATTATCAATTGAAATTTAGAATTGTATGGCAAAAAACAGATATTTATTTCCTTTAATCATGGTTATATCGCTCTTTTTTATGTGGGGCTTCGTACATAACCTTGATCCGATTCTAATTCCGCACCTAAAAAAATCCTTCAGTTTAACTAATCTGCAGTCTTCATTAGTCGACTCATCAGTATTCATAGCTTACTTTTTGATGGCAATTCCAGCCGGTTTAGCCGTAAAAAAATATGGTTATAAAAAAGGAATTATTTTTGGTTTATTACTATTTGCTCTTGGCTCATTTTTATTCATTCCGGCAGCAGATACTGGAGAATACGTATTCTTTTTAGGGGCTTTATTTATCATTGCTTGTGGTTTAACCATTTTGGAGACCGTCGCAAATCCTTATGTTTCACTACTCGGAGATCCTGAAACGGCAACTAGTAGATTGAATTTTGCCCAATCCTTTAACGGACTTGCTGCAACCCTCGCGCCAATAATTGGCGCCCGTATAATTTTAACTAAAGGCTCTTCAGATGAAGAATTAAATGCAATGACTGACAGTGCAAGGCAGATTGCGCTTGCCGCGGAAGCTTCAAGTGTGAAAGGTCCTTACTTTGTTTTAGGAAGTATCATTCTCCTCCTTGCACTAATTTTTTATTTCCTTCGACTGCCAGAGATAGCGCAATCTGAAGAACAAAGTGAAAGCAAACATGTATTTCAAGCTTTGCGCCATAAACACCTTAGCTGGGCAGTAATTGCTCAGTTTTTTTATGTTGGGGCTCAAGTCTGCGTTTTCAGTTTCTTTATTTTATATGCTGTGGAGGTTGCTCAGATTGATCGGGTACTTGCAGCAGATTATTTGGGCTGGGGATGCGGATTGGCATTTATGTCGGGAAGGTTTATTGGTGTGTTTTTTATGCGTTTTATTAAATCGGAGCGTCTTTTGGCAATTTATGCCATGCTCTGTATTTTATTGTGTATTCCGGCAATTTTTATGCAGGGGATGATTGCAGTTTATTGCGTAATAGGAATCGCATTTTTTATGTCGATTATGTTTCCAACTATTTTTTCCTTGGGTATTAAGGGCCTCGGGAAAGATACCGAATATGGAAGTAGCTTGATTGTGATGGCTATTGTGGGAGGTGCATTCTTACCATTAGCTTTTGGATATATATCGGATCTTAGTGGTACCCTTCAACTGGGGTACATTGTTACCTTGATCTGTTTTGTTGTTATTCTTGTTTTTGCTCTCAAAGGGCATAAAATTGAAAAAAAAGAATTGTCAAATGGATAGATTTTGCTTAACCCTCGACTTAAAAGATGACCCTGCCTTAATTGCAGAATATGAGGCCTGGCATCAAAATGTATGGCCTGAAATCATTGAAAGTATTCGTGCTTCGGGTATCGAAAATATGCAGATATATAGATTTTCGAATAGACTTTTCATGATTATGGAAGTGAATGAGACTTTTAGCTTTGACAAAAAAGGAGCAACAGATGCTGGAAACGAAAAGGTTCAAGAATGGGAAACACTCATGTGGAAATATCAACAGGGAGTTCCAGGTGCAAAACCAGGTGAAAAGTGGGTCATGATGGATAAAATATTTGAATTATAATTGAATATGAATAATACTGCAGGAGGTAAAGGGCATCTATTTTTACAGATCCATCCAAATGATAATGTTTTAGTAGCTCTTCAAAATTTGAGCAAGGGCCACGATATTGTATCTGCTGGAAAAACTTTTCAATTAAGCACCGATGTGTCGTCAAAGCATAAGTTCACATTAGAGGCATTAAGTCCTGATGATAAGATTTTTATGTATGGTGTTCTTGTGGGTAGGGCGAGTAAACCTATCGCTCAAGGCGAATCTTTACGAGTTGATAATGTACGCCATGATGCAAACGATTTTGTGCTTTCTGATCGAAAATTAGATTGGCAAAAGCCAGATGTTTCGGAGTTTGCTGGTCATACATTCAATGGTTTTCATCGTGCAGATGGTTCTGTGGGTACTTCAAATTATTGGTTGGTTATCCCGCTGGTTTTTTGCGAGAATCGTAATGTGACTGTGTTAAAAGAGGCTCTCGACGAGAAATTGGGCTACAAAAAAGCTAAAAGCTATGAAAATGAGGTGGAAAGTTTAATTTCGCTCTATAAAACTGGCAAAACAACGCATGAAATCCTTCATGCTGATCTTCAATCAACTCCCGAAGGGTTAAAGCAAAACAAACTTTTCCCCAATATTGATGGGATTAAATTTATTACGCATGATATGGGATGTGGTGGTACGCGAATGGATTCGGATGCGCTCTGCGGACTAATTGCCGGATATATTACGCATCCAAATGTTGCTGGGGCCACTGTTTTGAGTCTTGGTTGTCAGCATTCTCAAATAAGCATCCTCCAAAATGAGATTCAAAAACGTGATCCTTCTTTTAGCAAACCTTTAGCAATTTTAGAGCAGCAAGATTTAGGAACGGAGCAAATCTTAATGCAGGAAGCTCTAAAACGTACTTTCGCCGGTTTGATTGAGGCCAACAAAATAAAGCGTGAAGCCGCACCATTGTCTAAATTATGTATTGGATTAGAATGTGGTGGCTCAGACGGTTTTTCTGGAATATCGGCGAATCCAGCTCTTGGATACCTTTCGGATATCTTGGTAAGTTTAGGTGGTTCCGTTATTTTATCTGAATTCCC
>JBIHZP010000203.1:0-3388 GCA_044231315.1 Daejeonella sp.
GACCCAGGATCAAGTCAGTTCTTTGTTTCTTTGGAAGATAATTTAATGCGCCTATTTGGTTCGGAGCGTATTTCAAACATTATGCTTCGTATGGGTATTGAGGAAGGTGAAGTGATTCAACATTCTATGATAACTAAGTCTATTGAGCGTGCACAGCGTAAAGTGGAAGAGAACAATTTTGGTGTTCGTAAGCGTTTATTGGAGTACGATGATGTAATGAATTCACAACGTTCAGTAATTTATGCGAAGCGTAAAAATGCCTTATTTGGCGAACGCCTAGATGTAGATTTGAATAATACCATATTTGATGTAGTAGAAGATATTGTTTCTGAATATAAAGATCAAGGGAATTATGAAGGCTTCGAAATGGAGATTATTCGTATTTTCTCGGTAGACCCTGAAATGACTGAGAAGCAGTTTGCGGAGACAAATATTCACAACCTTACCGATAAGGTATTTGATAAAATTGAAAGTTATTACAACCGTAAATTGGAAGCAGTTGCGCAGCAAACATTCCCAGTTTTGAAGGATGTATTGACTGAGCGTGGCGATCAAATTGAAAACATTGTGGTTCCATTTACCGATGGTATTCGCTCAGTGCAGGTTACTGCAAACTTAAGAAAAGCTGTCGAAAGTGCTGGCTTTGAGGTTTTCAAGGCATTTGAAAAAACGGTGGTTCTGGCATTAATTGATGATGCTTGGAAGGAACATTTACGTGAAATGGACGATTTGAAGCAATCGGTTCAAAATGCTGTTTATGAGCAGAAAGATCCTTTAATCGTGTATAAAATGGAGGCCTTCAATATGTTTAAGCAAATGCTGGCCACTGTAAACAAGGATGTGGTAAGTTTCTTGTTTAAGGGCAATATCCCATCGCAAGATCCGGCGCAGGTTCGTGAGGCTCGTCCGCAGCAGCGCCAAGATTTGAGTAAATTGAAGGTGTCGAAGCCGGAGCTTGCCCAATCAGCAAGTGGCATGCCTTTAGATGATACTAGAGAATTGCAAAAAACTCAACCAATCCGTGTTGAGAATAAAATTGGAAGAAATGACCCTTGTCCTTGTGGAAGCGGTAAGAAATATAAAAACTGTCATGGTGTAGGAGCGGAGTAAATCATGAATTGGAAAAATCTCGTCTGCTTTATTTCTCTTGCGATTTGTTTCCTTCATGCTTCGGCTCAGGATAGAGGCAAGGTAATAGTAACTAAAGATCCACAAATTGATAGCTTAATTGCGAAACGCCTAGAGCTGAGCAAGAACGTAAAATCCGGCGCCAATATTTCGGTATCAGGTTTTAGAGTTCAGATATTTTCTGGCTTGGATCGGCAGGATGCTTATACAGAGCAAGCAAAATTTAAAGTGCGCTTCCCCGCCTACAGCACTTATATCAGTTATGTTCAGCCAAATTACAGACTTAGGGTTGGTGATTTTCGCACTAAGCTTGAGGCTGAAAAATTCATGAATGAACTCAAAAAGTTCTATTCCTCTCTTTTTATTATACCGGACATGATAATCCTTCGATGATGCTAAAAGATAAAGTCACATTGCTTGCTAATCAAATCCATGCTGAAACGGTCGCAAACCGCAGGCATCTGCATGCTCATCCTGAACTTTCTTTTCAGGAGTATGAAACGTCTGCCTTTGTTGCAAAAAAGCTTGATGAACTTGGAATTGAGTATAAAAAAATGGCGAATACAGGCCTGGTAGCTTTAATTAAGGGCTCCATACCTTCTGATGCCGTGGTAGCTCTTAGGGCAGACATGGATGCATTGCCAATTTTCGAGGCTAATGATGTGGTTTACAAATCTACTAAGCCAGGTGTGATGCATGCCTGTGGACACGATGTTCATACTTCATCCTTACTTGGAACAGCAAAAATTCTTTCTGAATTGAAGAATGATTTTGGCGGGACAGTAAAATTTATATTTCAACCTGCTGAAGAGAAATTGCCTGGTGGAGCAAATTTGATGATTCAGGAGGGTGTATTGGAAAATCCAAAGCCTGATGCGGTACTTGGACAGCATGTAATGCCATTAATTGAGACTGGTAAGGTTGGTTTTCGCGCTGGGAAATACATGGCTTCAACTGATGAAATCTATGTAACAGTTCATGGCAAAGGTGGCCATGGAGCTCAGCCTCAGCAAAATATTGATCCGGTGTTAATTACCTCTCATATTATCATTGCTTTACAACAGATCATTAGTCGCGTGGCTGATCCCAAAATACCCTCAGTATTATCATTCGGAAAGGTTATTGCCAATGGAGCTACCAATGTGATTCCCAATGAGGTTTATTTGGAAGGAACCTTCCGCACCATGGATGAGGAATGGAGAGCAAAAGCTCATGAAAAAATGAAGAAAATGGCAGAGGGAATTGCCGATGCTATGGGTGGATCTTGTGATTTTAATATCGTAAGGGGCTATCCTTTTTTAATTAATGAGGAGGTGCTTACTGCAAATGCTCGTGCATCGGCAGAAGAATATTTGGGTAAGGAAAATGTACTCGACCTCGATCTATGGATGGCTGCTGAAGATTTTGCCTATTTTTCGCAGGCTGCTGATGCTTGTTTTTATAGGCTCGGGACTGGCAATATTTCTCGAGGAATTACTTCATCCGTACATACGCCAACTTTTGATGTGGACGAAGACTCACTCAAGTTAAGCACAGGTTTAATGACTTATATTGCCCTTAAGCAGCTTGGTAATTAATTGCAAACCATTGTGCCAATCTTTTTAAATTATGATGAAGAAACTATTTTTATTTCTGAGCCTGATGAGCATTTTTGGAACGGGTTTCGCTCAGCAAATCCCCCGATTTAACCCAGATACCGTTTTAACCGTCACCATTGATTCGGCGATAACGGTTACTTCAACTCGTTTAACCATTGAAAGCTTCATTAATGAAATTATTAATGACACTAGCTTTTATGCTGCCTTTCGCAACATGAAAAAGTACTCTTTTTCTGCAGAAAATAGGGTTTTTACCTACGATAAGGAAAATGCAGTGGAGGGGAAAATATACCGCAAGATCTACCATAATAATGAAGGCCCCTATAAAATGCAGTTTCTTGATAAAAAGGATGAAGGCAAGGTCTATAAGAAAAACGGAAAATACTCGCTCTATACGGTAGAGATGTTTGATTATATTTTCATGAATGCCTACAATTCTGATTTTGTGCCTTCAGCACCTATCAGTGGAGCCAAAGGTGAAAGCAATGAATCGTATAAGGATAAGCTAAAAACTCTAATTTTTAGTCCCGGGCGCCCGATAAAAGGTATTCCATTTATTGGGAATAAAACACAAATTTTCACTCCGAACATGAGGCAGTATTATGATTATTCTTTTTATCGCGGGACTTACCTAGACTCTATTCCGGTTTATCGATTTAAAA
>JBIHZP010000205.1:0-3382 GCA_044231315.1 Daejeonella sp.
GCGCTTCGAGTCTTTGGCTTAATTTTATTCGCTCAAATTTCAAGATTTTTTGGTTTTCGTCGCAAATTTTGAGTTTTCACTCAATTTTGGATCGAGTTAGAATTATTATTCCAATAAATTCCATGAAAGTCTTTTCGGATAATGATTATCCCCAAAAGAGCAAAAAAAAGCCGCTATATTAAATATAGCGGCTTTTTGATTACATAGTAATTAAATATTAAGCCAATTTAGCTTTTAAGTTCTGATCAATTGCATCAAGAAACTCTTCAGTATATAAGTAATGATCACCATGACTTACTTTATTACCGTGAATACAAACGGCAAGATCTTTAGTCATTTTTCCACTTTCTACAGTCTCAATACAAACCTGCTCTAAAGCATGGCAGAAATTAATTAATTCTTGGTTGTTATCTAATTTACCGCGGAACTCTAAACCTCTAGTCCACGCGAAAATAGATGCTATTGGATTGGTTGAAGTTGGTTTTCCAGCTTGATGATCGCGGTAGTGGCGGGTAACCGTACCGTGTGCAGCTTCTGCTTCCATTGTTCCTCCATCAGGAGTAATTAAAACTGAAGTCATTAGTCCCAGAGAGCCAAATCCTTGCGCTACGGTATCCGACTGAACATCACCGTCATAATTCTTACAAGCCCAAACGAAATTTCCATTCCATTTTAAGGCAGAGGCAACCATGTCATCAATTAAACGATGCTCATAAGTAATTTCTGCTGCAGCAAACTTGCTTTTAAATTCATTCTGAAAAACCTCTTCAAAGATATCTTTGAAGCGACCATCATATTTTTTAAGAATCGTATTTTTTGTAGAAAGATAAAGTGGCCATTTTTTTGATAATGCCTGATTAAAACATGCACGAGCAAAACCGAATATACTTTCATCCGTGTTGTACATAGCAAGTGCAACACCATCACTCTTGAAATTGTATACTTCAAAAGATTGAACTTCGCCACCATCTTCAGGACTGAATGTTATGGTTAATTTTCCTTTGCCCTTAGTTAAGAAATCAGTTGCACGGTATTGATCACCAAAAGCATGACGACCAATACAAATTGGAGCTGTCCAGTTTGGAACTAAACGAGGGACATTACTCATTACAATAGGCTCACGAAAAACTGTACCATCAAGAATATTTCTGATTGTACCATTTGGCGACTTCCACATTTGCTTCAGCTTGAATTCTTGAACACGAGCTTCATCAGGAGTTATGGTAGCACATTTAATACCAACACCATATTGTTTAATTGCATTCGCTGCATCAATGGTTACCTGATCGTTCGTTTCATCACGATATTCCATTCCAAGGTCGTAGTATTTAATATCTAGCTCAAGGTATGGAGTGATAAGTTTATCCTTAATAAACTTCCAGATTATTCTGGTCATTTCATCACCATCTAATTCGACTATCGGATTTGCAACTTTAATTTTTTGAACTGACATATTATAATAATAAGGTTTTTGGAATTTGCCCAAAGATAGGAATTTTGAATACACCTGAAAATTTGAGGGCTATGATTTTTTTAATTCTTTATTTAAAACTAATTGCCACTTGAATTGTTTTGTGATAAAGGATTTAGAAGCTTGGCAATGGAAATAAAACGTAAAAAGGTAAAAGGACTTAAGCCTGATCGAACAGATAGAGATGAGGCCTTAAAGGAAGATTTGCACATGGAAATTAATGTAGATGATTTGGCCTTTGATCCGGATAAAAATAGTTATGAGCTGGATGTAATCGCGGATGATCCTGACTATATTCATCACAATCCTTATGATACGGCTGTCGAAAACGGGAGGGATGCACTTTCTGATTTTGATGAAGCGAATCCTACAGCGCTAAATGAATACGATAAAAATGCAAGCTTAGAGTCGGATTTGGATAAGTTGGCTATGCACATTGAGACTGAAGAGGATAGCACGGTTGACGAAGAAAGCTTTTCTGAAACTCCAGAAGATAATCGTGATGACCTCGATCGAGAGGGTTATCCTAAAAATGACAGGAAAAAGTAATTTGGCTTTACGAATGAATTAATAATCTAAATCCAAATTGAATCTGCGCTTAAACTCATCCAAATTAGGGTTTTTCTGAAGCATGTGTTCATACTTTTCGGATGAGGTATAGAGACGTTTTTTTTGCGTTTGCTCCATCTGCTTGGTTTGAAGATCGGTACTGAAGTTCTTTAGCTGAACACGTAAAAAGTTTAAAAGATCAACTTTTTCTGAGCTCAACAATTCTTCTTGTATTTTATTTTCAATGGGCAGCTCAATGATGTAATTGTCGAGTAAAATAGGAGAATATGCAGTCATGATGGTGAAGATGTTTATTTTACCATCTTTTTTGACCTTTTCAGCATAGGCATTCCATAAATTAAGCATCATGTCAGAATTAAAATCGATTTTGCTATCGCCACTCAAATACTCTGCTTCAACTTCCTCTTTTTTGGAATAATTTGCACCTAAATCATTTAAATTAGGAATTAAGCTACTATTTAATCCCACAGAGAGCTTAGGAACAACAAGGGTTTTTGGAGCTTCCAATTTAGGAGGCTGCTGAACAGGCGTAATAATCTGATTTTCAGTTACTTGAGTTTCTATAACAGGCTCTGGTGCACTTGGAATAGTAGCTAGAGCAGGACTTTCTGATATTTCTACAGGTAAAATAGGCTCTGAAATTATTGCCTCTTCTACTGGTTTAAGTTTTTTTTTTAATAGACCGTCCTGCATGGCCGGAATTCCTGCTGCTGAAAGATTAACCGCGGCGGGAATGTGACACAGTTTGATGAGTGTGAGCTCAACTTGGAGCCTTTGATTTTTACTCGTTTTATAATTTAGATCACATTGATTGCTGATGTTCAGTGCTGAAATTAAAAAGGAGAGGGAGGCAGCTTGCGACTGACTATTATATTTCTGGCGTATCCCTTCGCTCACCTCAAGTAATTTTAGGGTTGAAGCATCTTTACAAACCAATAAATTCCTGAAATGTGAAGCTAGGCCAGTAATGAAATGATTACCATCAAAGCCATTTCCCAAAATCTCATCAAAAATTAACAATGAATTGGCCACATCTTCCGATAGGATTGCGTCCGTTAGTTTAAAGTAGTAATCATAATCTAGGATATTAAGGTTGTCGATTACGGATTTATAATTTACATTCTTGTTCGAGAAGCTCACAATTTGATCGAACATCGATAGCGCATCTCGTAGTCCACCATCAGCTTTTTGAGCAATTAGGTGCAATCCATCCTCATCGTAGGCAATGCCTTCCTTTTGAGCAATTTCTGCTAGATGAAGAGCAATATCTTCAACTTTGATGCGGTTAAAATCAAAAATCTGACATCTTGATAAGATCGTCGGTAATATTTTATGTTTTTC
>JBIHZP010000204.1:0-3382 GCA_044231315.1 Daejeonella sp.
AGTCGCTTTGAAATCTTTGAGTCAATAATTTCGCCACTATTCTTATAATATTGCTCATCGTAGAATTTGGCGAACACCATTAATGCACCAGTCTTACTTTTTTGCATGCTTTTGCAAGCGTCAATAATCGGTTTTATTCTTGCTGAGTTATTTTTTATAATTTCCTTGTTTCCAAATAGAAAAGACCACCATGCTTTATTTTTTTGTAGGGATGCATTCCTTCCGATCAGCAATAGGAATCGTCGGATTTCTTGTTGGAATACTACGATTAAAGCTATAAAACCGACACTCACAAATCCACCTAAAAGTTCGGAAAGAAGGCGCATTTCTGCTTGTTTCACCAATTTAAAGGCGGCATAGATGATAACTAAGCCTAACAGAATGTTCAGGGCAATGGTGCCTCTAATGAGGTTATAAACGTAATAAATTATAAAAGCAACCAGAATTATGTCGATTACATCGAGAAAACGCAAATTCAGGAAGCTGAAATCAAAACCTTGCATCCTACTAAAGTAAATATTAATTACGATTTATTCTATTTTGCTTGAGGATCTAAGCTTTTCTACGATTTTTAAAGCTTCTTTGGCTTCACTTACGTCATGGACCCTTAAAATATTAGCTCCATTCATTAAAGCAATGGTATTTGCAGCTGTGGTGCCATTGAGGGCATGTTCGGCATCGCTATCCAGTAATTTATAGATCATTGATTTTCGGGAAAGTGCCGCTAAAATTGGGTATCCTAAAATTTTGAGTTGATCAAGCTTTGCAAGTAATTCATAATTTTGATCTATGTTCTTGGCGAAACCAAATCCTGGGTCAATAATTAGATTATTAACCCCTAAATCATGTAATTGAATGATTTTTTTTGTGAAATATTGAGATAATTCGGCCAATAAATCTGTGTAATCTGTTAATGTGGACATTGTTTTTGGGGTGCCCCGCATGTGCATTAAGATATATGGTACTCCTAAATCAGCAATTGTTTGAAACATATTTTCATCCATCTCTCCGCCAGAGATATCATTTATTAGGTGTGCACCTTCGCTAATTGCTGCTTTAGCAATTCCTGACCTGAAGGTGTCAACTGAAAGTAAAGCTTGCGGGAATTCCTTTGCAATAGCCTTTACCACCGGAATTAGTCGCTCGTACTCCGTTTCCTCAGAGATATGTTCCGCACCTGGCCTGGATGAATAAGCACCTAAGTCGAGCAGATCGGCACCTTCAGCTAATAATTCTTCAGTTTTTTTTAGCGCATTTTCTAAATTATTGTTCTTACCACCATCGTAAAATGAATCTGGGGTGAGGTTTAGAATGCCCATTATTTTGGGTTTGGAAAGATCTAGCAGGGTTCCGCGAACATTTAACGTTAATTTTTGCTGAAAAACTGTATTTTTATCCGCCATATCGTGGCAAAATACCGATTAATTCATGGTACTAACAAATAAATATTAAGACTTTGATAAACAAAACTTCAGTTGAATACGATGGTGTAATCAAGGTGTGTAGAGCGCTTTTTTTAAAGAAAAGCACTGACTATGGCACTGCATGGCGTATTTTAAGGATCTCCTCAATCACCGATCAGATCTTTATTAAGGCGCAAAGAATACGAACTCTGGAAGAAAAAAAGGTTTCAAAAGTAGGTGAAGATATTACTTCCGAGTACATTGGCATTGTGAACTATTGCGTGATAGCGATGATGCAAATTGATCTCGAAAATGATGAAAGAACGGAGTTACCTGTGGATGAGATAGAGATGCTTTTCGATAAAAAGGTGCAGGAGACTAAAGAGTTAATGTTTGCAAAAAATCACGATTATGGTGAGGCTTGGAGAGATATGAGAATCAGCTCACTAACGGACCTTATCTTAATGAAGATTCTTCGAGTGAAGCAAATTGAAGATAATTTAGGTCAAACTTTAGCCTCCGAAGGGGTACGTGCCAATTATCAGGATATGCTGAATTATTCGGTCTTTGCCCTGATAAAACTAGACCTACACAAGGGAGTATAATAGGTTGTATTAAAAATATTTTTTTAATTAATAATGATGAAAACTGCCTTTTTGCAAATCATTCGATCACTCGTTGGATTGCTATTTATTTTTTCTGGCTTGATTAAGGCCAATGATCCTTTGGGTTTTGGCTATAAGCTTCAAGAGTATTTTGAAGTGTTTCACATCAGCTTTTTAAATGATTACGCTACCGCCTTTGCGATTTTACTGTGCACACTCGAAATTGTTTTTGGAGCCTTGCTTTTGTTGGGTTTCTGGACCAAAAAGGTGGTATGGGGTTTATTAATAACGATTGTTTTCTTTACATTTCTGACCTTTTATTCCGCTTTTTTTGAGGTGGTAACTTCCTGCGGTTGTTTCGGAGATGCGATACCACTCACCCCTTGGCAATCCTTCTCGAAGGATATTGTGCTATTGGCAATGATTCTTTATATCTTTTTAAATCGCGATCAGGTTAAGCCTTTGATTGAAAGTTTGAAAGTTCAGCGAATCATTGCGGGACTAGTCTTGTTTCTATCGCTAGGTTTTGGAGTATTTACCTATAGTTATTTACCAATTCTTGATTTCTTACCATATAAAATAGGAAATAATATCCCACAATTGATGATAACTCCCCCAGGAGCCGAGCCAGATGTGTATGAGATTAACTATAATTTGAAGAATAAAAGTACGGGTGGGACTAAGACACTTACTGATAAGGAGTATTTAAAAACAGAGATTTGGAAAGATCAGAACTGGGTGATTACCGGTGAGCCTATCTCCAAATTAATAAAAAAAGGATTTGACCTTAAAATTAAAGATTTAAGGATTACTGATAGCCAAGGGACGGATTATAATCAGGAGATTTTAGAAAATCCTTACTATAATTTGGTTATTGTTGCTTATAATTTGTCTAAAACGGATGCATTGGGCATTGGCAATATGAATGCACTTGCAATTAATGCTGCAGAAAATTTCAATGTTCGTACGGTATTGCTCACCTCCAACTCCTCTAGTGATGCGGATATCTTCAGCAAAAAGAATAAATTGGTGATGGAAGTGTTTTATGCTGATGGCATTCCATTGAAAAGTATGGTTAGAGCGAATCCAGGTATACTTTTATTAAAAAATGGCACGGTAATCAATAAGTGGCATTTTCGTAATGTGCCATCCTATGATGAGATGGCTGCTCGTTATTTTAGTAAAAATTAATTTTCTACATCCTTAATTGGATTTTATTTTAACAGAAAGCAGCGTAATTTTTCTGCTTTGAGATTATATATTTTAATTTATGAAGATTTTTCTTGTTGGGTTTATGGGAAGTGGAAAAACCACTATCGGAAAAAAATTGGCTAATTATTTGAAATATGAGTTTATAGACCTTGATAAATTAAT
>JBIHZP010000019.1:0-11122 GCA_044231315.1 Daejeonella sp.
CGTGTAGGTAAAATGAAAAATGCAGATGGTAAATCAGTTCGCATCTCTAAAAAATCTGGGGAGGAAATTAAGTAATGACTTACACACCAAGATTAAAATCTAAATATAACGAGGAAATCGTTACAGCTTTAAAGGATAAATTCCAGTATAAAAGCGTAATGCAGGTTCCTCGCTTGCAGAAAATTGCCATCAACCAGGGTGTTGGTGCAGCTGCAACCGACAAAAAGTTAATTGATAATGCAATCAACGAAATGACTACTATCACTGGTCAGAAAGCGATACCTGCAAAATCTAAGAAAGATATTTCTAACTTTAAGTTACGTAAAGGAATGCCAATTGGTGTTCGTGTTACGCTACGCGATAATAACATGTATGAATTCCTTGATCGTTTGATCGCTGTTGCTTTACCACGTATACGTGATTTCAAAGGCATCAATGATAAAGGTTTTGACGGACGTGGAAACTATACTTTAGGTGTAACTGAGCAAATCATTTTCCCTGAGATCAATATTGATCAAATCAATAAGATTATGGGTATGGACATCACTTTTGTTACTACTGCAAAAACTGATGTTGAAGCTTTAGAATTATTAAAGCAATTCGGTTTACCATTTAAAAATCAAACTACAATTCAACAATAATGGCTAAAGAAGGTGTAAAAGCACGTGAAGTAAAACGTGCCAGATTAGTTGCTAAGTTCGCAGATAAAAGAGCAGCCCTTAAAGCAGCTGGAGATTTTGAAGGTCTTGATAAATTACCTAAAAACTCTTCACCAGTACGTTTACACAATCGTTGTAAATTAACTGGTCGTCCTCGTGGTTACATGCGTCAATTTGGTATTTCAAGGGTAACATTCCGTGAAATGGCTTTGGCAGGTAAGATTCCAGGAGTACGTAAGGCGTCTTGGTAATATAGGTGAAAGCGCAAAGCTGAAAGCCGAAAGTATAAGATATTTTCTAGTACTTTTGCTTTAGGCTTTTTACTTTAAACTTTAAGCTCAAATAAAAAATTAACCGATAGCAGGTCGTTCCGAATAGGTTGGAAAGGAAACCACTATCACAAACAATAAATAATGAATACAGATCCAATAGCAGATTATCTTACGCGAGTAAGAAATGCGATTAAGGCTAACCACCGCGTGGTAGAGATTCCCGCATCGAACATCAAAAAAGAAATGACAAAAGTTCTTTTTGATAAAGGTTACATTACTAATTACAAGTTTGAGGATGCTAATACTCAAGGGACGATTAAAATTGCTCTTAAGTATAATCCAATTACTAAAATTCCAGCAATTCGCAACATTTCACGTGTGAGTACGCCTGGTTTAAGAAGATATGCTGGTGTAGATAATATGCCACGTGTATTAAATGGTTTAGGTATCGCTATTCTTTCTACTTCTAAAGGCATTATGACCGATAAAGAGGCTAAGAATTTGAATATTGGCGGTGAGGTTTTATGTTACGTTTATTAATAGGAGGATAAGAGAAGATGTCAAGAATAGGAAAAGCCCCGATTAATATTCCAGCAGGTGTTACCATCACAGTTTCTGATGCGAACCTAGTAACAGTTAATGGTCCTAAGGGACAGTTAACTCAGGATGTAGATACAGATATTACGATTTCTCAAGAAGATGGTGTACTTACAGTAGAACGTCCTTCAGAGCAAAAACGTCATAAAGCCCTTCACGGTTTATATCGTTCATTAATCAACAATATGGTTGTTGGTGTAACTGAAGGATACAAGTCACAACAAGAGCTTGTAGGTGTGGGTTACCGCGCTACTAACGTTGGTAATACATTGGATTTAGTTTTAGGATATTCTCACCATTTCGTGTTTGAATTGCCTAAAGAAATCAATGTAACCACTACCTCAGAAAAAGGTAAAAACCCAGTAGTAATATTGGAGAGTATCGACAAGCAATTATTGGGACAAGTAGCAGCGAAAATTCGTTCTCTACGTGCTCCAGAGCCTTACAAAGGTAAAGGTATTAAGTTTGTTGGTGAAGTGTTAAGAAGAAAAGCTGGTAAATCAGCCGCTAAAAAATAATCATCATGTCAGGAATTAAATTATCTCGCAGAGAGCGAATCAAAAGAGGAATCAGAAAGAGATTAACAGGTTCTGCAGAGCGCCCGCGTTTGTCAGTGTACAGAAGCAACAAAGGGATTTACGCTCAGATTATCGATGATAATAGCGGAATAACTATTGTTTCAGCATCATCTTTATCTAAAGATTTTGTTGCCAATGGAAATAAATCTGATCAATCAAAAGCTGTTGGTAAATCAGTAGCAGAAAAGGCATTAGCAGCAGGTGTAAGCCAAGTTGTTTTTGACAGAAATGGCTACCTGTATCATGGTCGTGTTAAGTCATTGGCTGAAGGTGCACGTGAAGCTGGTTTAGTATTTTAATTAGCATCGGTTTCAGCGATCATATATCAATAATATCGGTGTTATCATAAAATAAAGAGAATGTCAACTATCAATATAAAAAGAGTAAAATCAAGCGAGATCGAATTAAAGGATCGCTTAGTTAGCATCCAGCGTGTTGCTAAAGTTACCAAAGGAGGACGTACCTTCAGTTTTTCAGCTATCGTAGTGGTAGGTGATGAAAACGGAATCGTAGGTTTCGGTCTAGGTAAAGCAAAAGAAGTTACTGAGGCAATTGCCAAAGGAATTGATGATGCAAAGAAGAATCTTGTAAAAGTGCCTATTATTAACGGTACTGTTCCTCACGAGCAGCTCGGTAAATATTCAGGTGGCTTCGTATTCATTAAGCCAGCTGCACCGGGTACCGGTGTTATTGCAGGCGGTGCAATGCGTGCGGTACTTGAAAGTGCCGGAGTACACAATGTACTTGCAAAATCGAAAGGTTCTTCAAACCCGCACAACGTGGTAAAAGCAACAGTATTAGCACTATCACAATTGCGTGATGCCTACACTGTAGCACAACAACGTGGCGTTAATTTAAATAAAGTATTTAACGGATAATCATCATGGCTAAAATTAAAATAACCCAGATTAAAAGCGTTATCGATAGAAGCGAGCGTCAAAAAAGAACTATGCAGGCATTAGGTTTAAGAAAAATGAACCATTCTGTAGAGGTTGAAGCTAATCCGGCAATTATCGGAATGGTGAGAAAAGTTAATCATTTAGTAGCAGTAGAAAGTATCTAATCATGAACTTAAGTAACTTAAAGCCTGCAGAAGGTTCAACAAAAAATAGAAAACGTATCGGTCGTGGAACCGGATCTGGTCGCGGTGGAACTTCCACTCGTGGTCATAAAGGTGCTGGATCACGTTCTGGATACAAGAGTAAAGTCGGTTTTGAAGGTGGTCAAATGCCTTTACAACGTCGTTTACCTAAAGTGGGTTTCAATCCAATTAACCGTACAGAATATGTGGGTGTTAATTTAGATGCATTGCAAGCTCTAGCTGAAAAGTATAATTTAACTGCTATCGATTTTGATACATTTAGAGAGCATGGTTTAGCTTCTAAAAATGATCTAGTTAAAATCTTAGGTAGAGGTGAAGTTAAATCCAAATTGGATGTTAAAGCACATGCCTTCTCTGCTTCTGCTCAAAAAGCAATTGAAGCAGTTGGTGGTGCAGTAGCTAAATTATAATTATACATGAAGAAGTTTTTTACAACGCTTTCCAACATTTGGAAAATTGAAGATTTAAGAGCGCGAATTTTATTCACGCTCTTGTGTCTTTTAATTTATAGAATAGGTTCATTTATCGTTCTTCCAGGTGTTGATTCTGCATCTCTTGATGATGCTCAAGCAAAAGAAGGTTTACTTGGTTTGTTAAATATGTTTGCTGGGGGATCTTTCTCTCGTGCATCTATATTTGCATTGGGTGTTATGCCTTACATTTCTGCATCTATTGTAGTGCAGTTACTAGGTATTGCTGTTCCATATTTCCAGAAACTTCAAAAAGAAGGTGAAAGCGGACGTAAAAAGATTAATCAGGTTACTCGTTACCTGACAATCATCATCACTGCTTTACAAGCTATTGGTTATGTACGCTCTCAAATCAGTCCTGATGCTCGTTTGCTTTCAGAACCGATGTTCAGCATTACCTCAATGTTTATTCTTACTGCAGGAACCATGTTTGTGATGTGGTTAGGTGAGAAAATTACTGATAAAGGTATCGGAAACGGTATCTCCATGATTATCATGGTGGGTATCATTGCCCAATTACCTTTCGGCATACTCTCTGAATTTAATTCACGTATGGGTGCTCAGGGAGGTTTAATTTCCTTTATTGTGGAGATTGTTGCTCTGTTCTTGGTAGTAATGTTCACCATTTTGATTGTTCAAGGTGTTCGTAAAATACCTGTTCAGTATGCTAAAAAGATTGTTGGTGCAAAGCAGTACGGTGGTGTTCGTCAGTACATTCCTTTAAAGGTGAATGCTGCTGGTGTTATGCCAATCATTTTTGCTCAGGCAATAATGTTTATACCAACCACTGTTAGTTCATTTTTCCCATCAGCACAATCTTCATTTCTCGCAGCATTTAGTGATTATACTTCATTGACGTATAACTTAACTTTTGCGTTTATGATTATTGCCTTCACGTTCTTCTACACGGCCATTACTGTTAATCCGGTTCAAATGTCTGATGATATGAAGAAAAATGGAGGCTTTGTTCCTGGTGTGAAGCCTGGTAAAACAACTGGTGATTACATTGATGCTGTGATTTCTAAAATTACGCTTCCTGGATCTATATTTTTGGCTATCATCGCCATCATGCCTTCAATAGCGATTATTTTAGGTGTTAATAGTCAGTTTGCTAATTTCTATGGAGGCACATCCTTGTTAATTCTTGTGGGTGTTGTTTTGGATACTTTACAACAAGTTGAAAGTCATTTATTAATGCGTCATTATGATGGATTGATGAAAACTGGTAGAGTTAAAGGACGTACTCCGGTATCAGCCGGTGCTTCTGGAATTTAATATAGATGTCTAAGGTCTTTTACAAGTCTTCTGAAGATATTGAGAAAATCAGGGAAAGTTCCCTGCTAGTTTCTAAAACTTTGGCCGAAGTGGCCAAAAATATTGGAGAAGGTGTAAAGACTATTCATTTAAATAAGATTGCAGAGGAATTTATTCGTGATCACGGAGGAGTACCAGCTTTCTTAAACTACCATGGTTTTCCATATTCACTTTGCATTTCACTAAATGATCAAGTGGTACATGGTTTTCCAAGTAAATATGAAATAAAAGATGGAGACATTGTCTCCGTTGATTGTGGTGTTATTCTAAATGAGTTTTTTGGTGATTCAGCTTATACCTTTCCAATTGGAAATATCAAAGCGGAGACTCATAAGCTTTTAGAAGTTACAAAAGAGTGTTTGAAACTTGCTATTGAAAAGGCAGTTGTAGGGATGAGAGTAGGTGATGTAGGATATGCCGTTCAAGAACATGCTGAAAAAAATGGTTTTGGTGTAGTTAAAGAACTTGTTGGTCATGGTGTGGGTGTTAAACTTCACGAAAAACCTGAGGTTCCAAATTATGGAAAACGCGGTTCTGGGATAAAGCTTGAAGAGGGAATGGTGATTGCAATTGAACCAATGATTAATGCTGGTAAAGCTGGTGTTAAGTTTTGGGAAGATGGTTGGACAGTAAGTACGGTCGACCAAAAAGTATCTGCTCATTATGAGCATACTGTTGCAATTAAGAGGGGTAAAGCCGATGTTCTTTCAACATTTGAATACATAGAGCAAGTTTTAAAACAAAAAGATTAAATATTAAAATTTTTTATTTAATTTTGCATCCCTGTTAGGATGGGCTTGGGGTTAATTTATGGTCTATTCTTTATTAGGAAAGAACCGATATTTACGTTCATGTTTATGTTAAATCAGGAGAAATTAAAGTAATATATGGCCAAACAGGCTTCAATTGAGCAAGACGGAATTATTAGAGAGGCATTGTCTAATGCAATGTTTCGTGTTGAATTAGAAAACGGACACGAAATTATTGCTCATATTTCTGGGAAGATGAGAATGCATTATATCAAAATCTTGCCTGGAGATAAAGTTAAATTGGAAATGTCGCCTTATGATTTGAGTAAAGGGAGAATAACATACAGATATAAATAGGATAAAGATGAAAGTAAGAGCATCCATAAAAAAACGTAGTGCTGACTGTAAAGTAGTCCGTCGTAAAGGAGTACTTTATGTGATCAACAAAAAGAACCCAAAGTATAAACAACGTCAGGGATAAAATTGAATATAGTTATTAGTTTAATTTAATGGTTGTTGGCGTTTCTACAATATCAACTTTTAAATAAAACGTATAACCTACAACTTTTAATAAAATATGGCAAGGATAGCAGGTATTGATTTACCAAAAAACAAAAGAGGAGAGATCGGACTAACGTACATTTTCGGTATCGGAAAGGCAACCGCACAAAGGATCCTTAATGATGCTGGCATTGATGTAAATATCAAGGTTCAAGACTGGACTGATGATCAGTTAGCAGCAATTCGTGGTTTCATCAATGATGAGATCAAAGTTGAAGGTGCTTTGCGTTCTGAAGTTCAATTAAACATTAAGCGTTTAATGGACATCGGTTGCTACCGTGGTCTTCGTCATCGTAAGGGACTTCCTGTTCGTGGTCAGCGTACTAAGAACAATTCTCGTACTCGTAAGGGTAAGCGTAAAACTGTTGCAAATAAGAAAAAAGCAACTAAGTAAGATATGAGATTCTAGATTTGAGATATGAGAATATTTCAAATTATGATCTCGATTAATTAACAAATTAAGCGGATATGATTTTCGAACTCAAATGAGTCGGAATCATGACTAAAACAAGAAATAGATATGAGTAGAGAGAATGTATCTCACATCTCAAGTCTCATATCTCAAATCTCAAAAAATGGCTAAAACTAAAAAAGTTACCAAAAAGCGTATTGTAATTGTGGAGCCTATCGGCGAAGCTCACATTAATGCTACGTTTAACAACATCATTATTACCTTAACTAATCTTCAGGGTCAGACTATTTCTTGGTCTTCCGCTGGTAAGATGGGTTTCAAAGGTTCTAAGAAAAATACTCCATATGCTGCTGGTCAGGCTGCTGGTGATTGTGCTAAAGTTGCTCATGATCTTGGTCTTCGTAAAGTTCAAGTATATGTAAAAGGTCCGGGTTCGGGTCGTGAGTCTGCTATCCGTACCTTACAAACTGCTGGTATTGAAGTAACTACAATTCAGGATATTACTCCGCTTCCACACAATGGTTGCCGTCCTCCAAAGAGAAGAAGAGTTTAATACATATAATTAATAATCATTTTTAAAGCTAAGATTCTCCCGACATGGTTGGGAAGATACTTTAAAAAACAAACAAACAATGGCTAGATACACAGGACCCAAGTCCAAAATTGCCCGTAGATTCAGAGAACCAATTTTTGGTCCTGATAAGGCATTAGAAAGAAAAAATTATCCTCCAGGGATGCACGGTACCTCAAGAAAAAGAGGTAAGCAATCTGAATTTGCTGTACAGTTAATGGAGAAGCAAAAAGTAAAATATACATATGGTGTATTAGAGCGTTATTTCGAAAATCTTTTCCACAAAGCTTCTGCTAAAGAAGGGATTACTGGAGAGAACCTTTTGAAGTTTCTTGAGGCACGTTTAGATAATACTGTTTATCGTTTAGGTATAGCTCCAACTCGTTCTGCTGCTCGTCAGCTTGTGGGTCATAAGCACATTACTGTAAACGGTGAAATTGTAAACATCGCTTCTTATTCTTTACGTTCTGGTGATGTGATTGCCGTTCGTGAACGTTCAAAAAGCCTTGAAGCAGTATCGCATTCAGTTGCTGCTAGAACAATTAATAAATTCAGCTGGTTAGAGTGGGATGCAAATACCTTAACAGGAAAGTTCCTTAATCTGCCAAGTCGTGAAGAAATTCCTGAGAATATCAAGGAAAATCTAATCGTCGAGTTGTACTCTAAATAAGATATGAGATTTGAGATATGAGATTTCTATACTGAAATCTCATATCTAGTTTCATAAATATTAGCCTGAAAAGGTTAGAGATAGGGCGAGGAGATATGAGTTTTTCTCATTTCTCATTTCTTAAATCTCATATCCATAAACAATAAACAAATTTGATAAATGGCAATTTTAGCATTTCAGAAACCTGATAAAGTTATCATGCAGAAATCTACGGATTTCGATGGAACATTTGAATTCAGACCTTTAGAGCCTGGTTTTGGTGTAACTATTGGTAATGCATTACGCAGAATACTTTTATCTTCCCTGGAAGGTTTTGCAATAACTTCTGTTCGTTTTTCAGGAGTTTCCCACGAATTTTCAACAATTAAAGGTGTTGTAGAAGATGTAACTGAAATCATTCTTAGCTTAAAGCAAGTACGTTTTAATAAGACTGGTGATTCTGGTGACAACGAAAAAATCTTCGTTATTATCAATGGTCAGGATCAGTTCAAGGCTGGCGATATTACGAAGTTCTCAAATAACTTCGAAGTTCTTAATTCTGATCTTGTGATTTGTAATATGGAATCTTCAGTTACTTTGGAGATTGAACTTACAGTAAACAAAGGCAGAGGTTATGTTGCAGCTGAAGAAAACAAAAGCACAGACTCACCTTTAGGTGTGATTGCTATTGATTCTATCTACACTCCAATTAAGAATGTGAAGTATTCTATTGAAAACTTCCGCGTAGAGCAAAAAACAGATTACGAAAAACTTGTTCTTGACATTTCTACAGATGGTTCAATTCATCCTGAAGATGCCTTGAAAGAAGCAGCCAAAATCTTAATTCACCACTTTATGTTATTCTCTGATGAGAATATCATGCTTGAATCTCAGGCAAAAGAAGAGACTAAAGAAGTTGATGAGGAAATTTTACATATGCGTAAAATCCTTAAAATGGAATTAGTGGATCTAGATCTTTCTGTACGAGCATTAAATTGCTTGAAAGCAGCGGATATCCGTTCTTTAGCTGATCTTGTTTCTTATGATGTTGCTGATATGTTAAAATTCAGAAACTTTGGTAAGAAATCATTAACAGAGATCCAAGACTTAGTAAAATCTAAAGGTTTATCTTTCGGTATGAACCTTTCCAAATTTAAATTAGACGAAGAATAAATAAGCGAAATGCGTAATTCCCGATCCCGAAAGGTTGATCGACGGTATGCACGTGCACAATCAAACAAACAATGAGACACGGTAAAAAAGTAAACCATTTAAGTCGTACAGACAGTCATCGCCGCGCGATGCTTGCTAACATGGCTTCTTCGCTTATACTACACAAGCGCATTACAACAACACTTGCAAAAGCAAAAGCTTTGCGTGTATATGTTGAACCAATTATTACAAGATCTAAAGATGATAGTACGCACTCGCGTCGTACAGTATTCAGTTACTTACAAAATAAAGAAGTAGTTTCTATCTTATTTCGCGACATCGCAGCTAAAGTTGCAAATCGTCCAGGTGGTTATACCCGTATTCTTAAAATGGGAAATCGTTTAGGTGATAATGCGTCTATGGCTTTAATTGAGCTAGTGGATTACAACGAAATTTATACTTCAGGTGATGCAGTTGCTGACAAGAAATCAACGCGTCGTCGTGGTTCAAAAGCTAAAAAAGCTGATGATGCGGCTCCAGTAGTTGCTGCTCCCAAAGCTGAAAAAGAAGAAGTTGTTGAAGCTGTCCCAGAAATAGAGGAAACTCCAGCTGAGGAAACTCAAGTTGAAGAGACTGCTGTTGAGGAAACTCCAACAGAGGAAAACCAGGCTGAAGACAATCAGTCAGAAGAGAAAAAAGGAGAGTAATTTTTCCTAATCCAATTAAAAGACCCGCTCAACGAGCGGGTCTTTTGCGTTTATGCCTTTTGCTCCCATCTTTGTGGAATATCAGGTTCTAAATAATTCTTAATTGGGTTTTATTAAATTACTCCTATCCCGGACTCTGATTGTTTAATATGTTTTCTAAAAACAGGTATCCTCCCTTTATCATTTTTCCCGATACTTATTCTGGTTCAAAATATAAATCCCTAACTACTATATACTAACTACTAACTACTAACTACTGCCAACCTGTCATTTTTAAAAAGACTCCCATAGAGTTAATTAAGGATAAACTACTGTCATTTATGGTCAAGACTTAATTGGCACAAGGCTTGATAAATAAAAAATAGTAATAATAATAATAAATTAATAAGGATTAAAATATGGCAAAGATAATTGGTATCGACTTAGGAACTACAAATTCATGCGTATCGGTAATGGAGGGTAATGAGCCTGTAGTTATTCCAAACAGCGAAGGTAAAAGAACTACCCCTTCAATTGTAGCTTTTATAGACAATGGAGAACGTAAGGTAGGAGATCCGGCAAAACGTCAGGCAATCACCAACCCAACAAAAACTATTTCTTCAATCAAGCGCTTCATGGGTAATGGTTTTGGAGAGGTTACAAATGAAATGACTCGTGTACCATACACAGTTGTTAAGGGTGATAATAATACGCCGCGTGTTAAGATAGATGATCGTTTATATACTCCTCAGGAGATTTCTGCAATGATTTTGCAGAAAATGAAGAAAACTGCTGAAGATTTTTTAGGTCATGAAGTGACTGAAGCAGTTATTACTGTTCCTGCTTATTTCAATGATGCTCAGCGTCAGGCAACGAAAGAAGCTGGTGAAATTGCAGGTCTAAAGGTTTCTCGTATTATCAATGAGCCTACAGCCGCAGCACTTGCATACGGTTTAGATAAAGCTCACAAGGATATGAAAATTGTGGTGTTCGACTGTGGTGGTGGTACACATGATGTTTCTGTTCTTGAGTTAGGTGATGGTGTTTTTGAGGTAAAATCTACTGATGGTGATACTCACCTTGGTGGCGACGATTTTGATGCTGTAATCATCGACTGGATGGCAGATGAGTTTAAGAGTGATGAGGGTATTGATCTTCGTAAAGATCCAATGGCACTTCAGCGCTTGAAGGAAGCTGCTGAAAAAGCGAAAATTGAATTGTCAAGTACAGCTCAAACCGAAATCAACCTTCCTTATATCTCGGCTGGTGATGGAATGCCGAAACACCTTGTTAAATCATTGACTCGTGCTAAATTTGAGCAATTAGCTGATAGCTTGATTAAAAGAACTA
>JBIHZP010000020.1:0-11110 GCA_044231315.1 Daejeonella sp.
TTTAAAAAGTCACATGCCTTTTCTGCAGCAAGTTTTTCTGCATTTTTCTTATTGTAGTCTCTTCCAACTGCGCAAATTTCGCCATCTACATTTACCTGAATGGTGAAAAGCTTTACATTTTCGCCCTCTTCGTTGGGAATAATTTCAAAAGTTATGTCTTTTCCCTGCCTTTGGCACCACTCAATGAGTTTACTTTTAAAATTTGTTTCTGTTAGCTCAAGGGTATGAATATCAACATGAGGTTTAATTATACGGCTGAGTAGGAAGTTTCTGGTAAAATTATAGCCCTTGTCCATATAAATGGCGCCAATCAACGCTTCAAAAGTGTCTCCCAATAAGGATCCTTGTTTATTATTGTGGCCTATAGATTTATTATCAAATTCAATATGTTCATCAAGACCAAGTCGTTTGGCGAGCTGATTTAGATTAACCCTACTCACTATTTTGGAGCGCATTTCTGTTAGAAAGCCTTCATCTTTGTAGGGGTACATTTTGAATAGTAGTTCTGCAACTACTGCACCTAGGATTGCATCTCCTAAAAACTCTAGACGCTCATTACTGTTTTTAGCACCATTCTTTACCTCTACTGCAACAGAACGATGCCTGAAAGCCATTCGATAAAGTCGCAAATTTCCTGGCACATAACCTAATAGATTTTGTAAAGATCGAATGTACTTACGATTTGGCGAAAAATAGAGCTTATAGATTCTTGAAAATGGCATTAATGACCGTTAATCAAATTGATAAGGACTAATATACAGGTTTAAGTAGATTAGCTTAAAATATTTAATGGTGAGAATGTTTAGGCTTTGTATTTTTTGAAAATTACAGAAGCATTATGACCTCCAAAACCAAAAGTATTACTTAGAGCCGCATTTACCTCACGTTTCTGAGCCTTATTGAATGTAAAATTCAATCGTGGATCAAAATTTGGATCATCTGTAAAGTGATTAATTGTTGGTGGTACAATATCATTTTTGACAGATAGAATTGAGGCGATCGCTTCAATAGCTCCAGCAGCACCAAGTAAATGGCCTGTCATTGATTTTGTAGAGCTAATATTTAGCTTGAATGCGTTTTCACCAAACATGGTAAGAATTGCTTTGACCTCACTTATATCTCCAAGAGGGGTTGATGTTCCATGAACATTGATGTAATCAATGTCGGCCGGACTCATGCGAGCATCTCTTAAAGCGTTGGTCATTACTAATCTAGCACCTAAACCTTCTGGATGTGGTGCTGTAATATGATTTGCATCTGCACTCATACCACCACCAACTAATTCCGCATAGATTTTTGCACCCCTAGCTTTAGCATGTTCTAATTCTTCCAATATGATAGCTCCAGCGCCTTCACCTGCAACAAAACCATCTCGGTCTTTATCAAAGGGACGGGATGCTGTTTTGGGATCATCATTTCTAGTTGAAAGTGCATGCATTGCATTGAAACCGCCCATTCCTGCCTCATAAATAATGGCTTCCGAACCTCCTGAGACGATAATATCAGCCATATCCAAACGGATATAGTTAAATGCATCGATCAGGGCATTGGTTGAAGAAGCACAAGCAGAAACGGTAGAGAAATTCGGACCGCGCAGACCATGTCTAATAGAAATATGGCCTGGTGCGATGTCCAGAATCATTTTAGGAATAAAAAAAGGATTGAATCGAGGAGATCCGTCACCGTTTGCAAAATTGGAAACTTCATCAGTAAAAGTTTTCAATCCACCTATCCCTGAACCCCAAATAACTCCAATTCGATTGGTATCGAGATTTGGAAAATCCAATCCAGCATCCTTAATAGCCTCATCCGATGCAGCAATTGCAAAGTGTACAAATGGATCTAATTTACGAACCTCTTTTTTCTCCAAAAAATCCTCTGCATTGAAGTTTTTTACTTCGCAGGCGAACTTTGTACGAAATTTTTCAGGATCGTAATGAGTTATAGGACCGGCTCCGCTTACCCCATTGATTAAACTATCCCAGAATTCGGGGACAGTGTTTCCAATTGGAGTAAGCGCACCTAGTCCTGTAACAACAACTCTTTTTAGCTCCATTTATATGAGGATGTCGTAAATTACTTTACGTTTTTTTCTAAATAAGCGATAGCTTGACCAACAGTGCCAATAGTTTCAGCCTGATCATCAGGGATAGCTACATTAAATTCCTTCTCAAACTCCATGATTAATTCCACGGTGTCCAATGAATCGGCACCAAGATCATTGGTGAATGATGCCTCTGGTGTAACTTCATTTTCATCAACACCTAATTTTTCAACGATAATTGCTTTAACTCTTGAAGCGATATCAGACATGTTTTTATAATTTAATTGTTAAATAATCTGTGCAAAGAAAAATAAATTCTATCAATTTTCAAACCTTTTTGTTTTTAGGATTTTTTTATACCCTATAAATTAAGGTTTAAGCTTATTATATTTGTTTTTTAACGAGTAAAAAACTTTGAATAAAACTACATTAAAATTTGAACTTGACCTAGACTTTAAATTGCTTGCTATAAGTTCGCAGCTAAAAGACTATGTTTTTTGTTTTAAAATCAATAAACAACTGAGTACTGACTTCTGCAAGATTAGTGATTTAGAGCTTCCCTTCAATGAAGGAAGTGAAAATAATTTTTTCAGCAGATATTATTTTCTAATACCGGATATTGAAACCGAGTTTTATATTGTTGCTAATAAGGGTTCAGATGGCTTTTTGGTCCCTGAAATGAAGAAGACAGATTTTTTTATTTTAATTCGTAATTACATTGATCAAGATGAATTAAAACAGTTGATGTTGCAATTAAATAAAATGCCTGAAGTGCTTGTTGCAATAGAAGTTGATCCTAAAAAATTGAAATCCAAAGAAAATCTCATATTTTAGCACTTTATTGCTCGGTGTATTTAATACACTTTGTCCAAAGAAATAATTCAATTAAATAAATAGCTGATGAAAACGGTTCATAACAGGACTAAAATTGTAGCCACATTGGGCCCTGCTTCTTCCTCAAAAGAAGTTTTGTTAAACATGATAAAGGCCGGTGTTGATGTATGCAGATTAAATTTCTCGCATGGAAGCCAAGAAGATCATCAAAAAGTGATTGACGTAATCCGCGAGATTAATGAAAAATATAAAACCAATGTAGGTATTCTTGCCGATCTACAGGGACCTAAAATCCGTATTGGGATGGTAAAAGAAGGTGGTGTTAATCTGGCAAGTGGGCACAAGATTGAAATTACCACGAAAGAGCTCCTTGGGGATGAAAAGCAGATTTATATCACTTATCAAAGCTTCCCGAGTGATGTGCGTTCTGGAGAAATCATCTTACTTGATGATGGAAAAATCCAAATGCGTGTGTTAAGCACCAACAATAAAGACACAGTTCAATGTGAGGTGGTTTACGGTGGTATTTTAACCTCTCGTAAAGGTGTGAATCTTCCAAATACTAAAGTTTCTATACCGAGTTTAACAGAGGATGATCTAGACAATCTTGAGTTTGCATTAAAAAATGATGTGGAATGGATTGGTTTATCATTCGTTCGTTCTGCCGAAGATATTATTGAGCTTAAGCGAATTATTGCTAGAAGTGGAAACGCAGCGCGTGTTATTGCCAAAATTGAAAAGCCTGAAGCCATAGACAATATTGATGAAATTATCGAAGTAACAGATGGGGTTATGGTTGCACGTGGCGACCTTGGTGTTGAGATGCCAATGGAGCAGGTGCCTCTATTGCAGAAAATGATTGCTAGAAAATGTCGTGCTGCTTCTAAACCAGTTATTGTTGCGACACAAATGTTAGAGAGTATGATTACTTCTCCTCGTCCAACACGTGCTGAGGTCAATGACGTGGCTAACTCAGTCCTGGATGGTGCTGATGCTGTGATGCTAAGTGGTGAAACATCTGTTGGTGAATATCCATTAATTGTTATCGAAACCATGCAAAAAATTGTAAGGAATGTGGAGGAGAATGATTATCCCTACAGTACTGCAAAAGTTCTAAACAAGAATTCTCCCACCTATATGGGTGATGCTGTTTGTGGTTCGGCAGTATTTCTTGCTGAAAGCACTGGTGCGGTAGGTATTATTTCAATGACTTCATCTGGATATACTGCTTTTGAAATATCTAGCTACCGACCTAAAGCTGCCACATTTATTTTCACAAGTAATATCAAACTGCTTAATACCCTAAGTTTATTGTGGGGTGTACGTGGTTTCTATTACGACCGCTTTGAGAGTACTGATAAGACTTTCCGCGATGTGAACCAAATATTAAAGTCGGAGAACCTAGTAGAGACCGGAAATGTGGTTATTAACACTGCCGCTATTCCGATAGAGAAAAAAGGCAAGACCAATATGATAAAGGTTTCAATTATCGATTAAAATTTAATTAGTTCTAACTATTCCTTAGGGCATATAACCCATAAAAAAAGCCAGATTTATCTGGCTTTTTTTGCGTAAATTCAAGTGTATTATAATTTAGATGTGAAGGTACTTTTTTTGAGTTTTCCACATAGTTAAATGCTTATTAACCAGTCTTTTGCCTATCATGAGACTGTTAGAGTGGATATACACTTTGAATCTGTGGAAAACTCTGATTGTGGATATATGCAATCATCTAATAAATTTGATGAAAAACCCCCAAACATTTTTTTAGGGTTAACTAGTTCAATCATAACATCATTCATTTTATTATGT
The DNA here is from genome assembly GCA_044231315.1 of Daejeonella sp. Lineage (GTDB taxonomy): Bacteria > Bacteroidota > Bacteroidia > Sphingobacteriales > Sphingobacteriaceae > Daejeonella. The sequence continues at coordinate 4,691 of JBIHZP010000020.1, forward strand.
CAAAAGCATCTACCAAAAAAGCTACGAATGGAACCGGAAAGGGTCTCGGTTTCCAAAGATATTTCACCAAAGAGGGTGTAAGTGTTTACGATCTTTTTAAATACGAAAACCGTTCTTCGGTAATTCGTAATCCAGCAGGTGATGCTGTGTTTGAAATGAACAATGTAGAAGTGCCTGAAACGTGGAGTCAGGTTGCTACTGATATTTTAGCACAAAAATATTTCCGTAAAGCCGGTGTTCCCCAGCCAGATGGAACAACATCATCAGAAAACAGCATCAAGCAAGTAGCGCATCGTATGGCTCATTGCTGGCAATCATGGGGTGAGCGTTACAATTATTTTGCAAGTAAAAAAGATGCTTCAATTTTTTACGATGAATTAGTTTATACCATTGTTGGGCAGTTGGCTGCACCAAATTCACCACAATGGTTCAATACAGGTTTGCACAGCTCTTATGGCATTACAGGAAAGCCACAGGGACATTATTTTGTAAACCCTGATACAGATCAACTAGAAAAGTCAACTTCCGCCTACGAGCGTCCCCAGCCACATGCATGTTTCATCCTTTCCGTAAGTGATGACTTGGTGAATGACGGTGGTATCATGGATCTTTGGGTTAGAGAAGCAAGAATATTTAAATATGGTTCGGGCGTTGGGACTAACTTCTCCTCCATCCGTGGCGAAAGTGAAAAACTTTCGGGTGGTGGTTATTCATCTGGATTGATGTCCTTCCTGAAAATTGGCGATCGCGCTGCAGGAGCAATTAAATCTGGTGGAACTACTCGACGTGCCGCCAAAATGGTTTGTCTAGATTTAGACCATCCAGAAATTGAAGGATTTGTTAACTGGAAAGTTGAAGAGGAGAAAAAAGTAGCTGCCTTAATAGCTGCAGGTTACTCTTCCGATTATGAAGGTGAAGCTTATCGCACTGTTTCAGGACAAAACTCAAATAACTCCGTACGTGTACCAAACGCATTCTTTAAAGCGCTTGAAAATGGTGAAAACTGGGATTTAATTGGCCGCATAAGCGGAAAACCAGTGAAGTCTATTTCTGCAGAAAAATTATGGCAAGACATTTCTTTTGCTGCATGGGCATGTGCTGATCCTGGTATGCAGTACGATACCACAATTAACGAGTGGCATACTTGCCCTGAAGGTGGTCGTATAAATGCATCCAACCCTTGTTCAGAATATATGTTCTTGGACAATACTGCTTGTAATTTAGCTTCAATTAATTTGGCTCATTTCTTCGATCCTAAAACATTGGTATTTGATGTGAAGGGTTTTGAGCATGCTTGCCGTATTTGGACTATTGTTCTAGAGATTTCAGTTTTAATGGCGCAGTTCCCATCCAAAGAAGTAGCCCAGTTATCTTACGACTACCGTACACTAGGTTTAGGATATGCTAACCTAGGTTCGATGCTAATGGTTTCAGGGATACCTTATGACAGTGATAAAGCTCGTGCAATTGGTGGTTCAATAACTGCAATCATGACAGGTACGGCCTATTCAACTTCGGCAGAAATGGCCAAGGAGCTAGGAACATTCAAGAAATACGAAGACAATAAAAAGCATATGTTACGTGTAATGCGTAATCACCGTTATGCGGCTTACAATACCGATTCTTATGAAGGATTAGAGATTGCTCCTATGGGCCTTAATCCTAAATTCTGTCCTGATTACCTATTATCTGCTGCATGCAATGCATGGGATAAAGCAGTTGAGCTAGGTGAAAAATATGGATATCGCAACGCTCAGACTACCGTAATTGCTCCAACTGGAACCATCGGTTTAGTAATGGATTGCGATACAACTGGTATCGAGCCAGATTTTGCATTGGTAAAATTCAAGAAGCTTTCAGGTGGTGGTTATTTCAAAATCATCAATCAAGGGGTTCCTGCAGCCTTGCGTAATCAAGGCTACAAGGAGCATGAAATTGAAGCAATCGTTAATTATGCTAAGGGTGCTGCAACACTTAATGCTGCGCCACACATCAATTTTGATAGCCTTGCTGCCAAGGGATTTACTCAGGATGAATTAGAGAAAATTGACAAATCATTGCTTGCTGCTTTTGAAATTGGTTTCGTATTTAATCAGTGGAGCCTTGGTGAAGAGTGTTTAAATCGTTTAGGATTCAAAGCTGAGCAATATTCTTCTCCCGATTTCAATCTGCTACGTGCCATTGGTTTCAATCGCCAGCAAATTGCTGAAGCAAATGAATATATCTGTGGAACAATGACTGTTGAAGGTGCTCCTTATTTGAAAGAAGAGCATTACGAGATATTTGATTGTGCTAATAAATGCGGACAAAAAGGTGAGCGCTATATTCATGCTCATGGCCATATCAAAATGATGGCTGCAGCACAACCTTTCCTTTCTGGTGCGATTTCAAAAACTGTTAACTTGCCAAATGAGGCAACAGTTGAAGAGATTAAAGATTGTTACGAATTATCATGGAAACTTGGTGTTAAAGCCAACGCTCTTTACCGTGATGGTTGTAAATTATCTCAGCCATTATCAACCAAATCGTCAGATAGTAAGGAAGATAAATTGGATACTGTTGACGAAGTTTTAGGTGAAGCAGCAAACGTTAAATTAAGCGACCTAACAGCAGATCAAGTATTAGAAGCAGCAAGAGCAATCTTAGAGCGTTCTACTGATACTAAGTTTAAGCGTCAATTATCTTCTGTTGTAGAGCGCAAAAACTTACCTAGTAAGCGTGGTGGATTTACTCAGAAGGCTTCTGTAGGAGGTCAAACAGTGTTTGTTCGTACAGGACAGTACGAAGATGGCACGCTAGGTGAAATCTTCGTGGATATGCACAAAGAAGGTGCAACTTTCCGCTCTTTGATGAACTGTTTCTCAATTGCAGTATCTGTCGGACTTCAATATGGTGTGCCATTGGAAGAGTTTGTTGATAAATTCACGTTCACACGTTTTGAGCCATCTGGTATGGTTAGCGGTCATGATAATATCAAGAGCTCCACATCTATCGTTGACTATATCTTCAGAATGCTTGGATATGAGTACTTAAACCGTACCGATTTAGTGCATGTTTTAACTGAACAAAAAGTTGTTTTAGGAAATCCTCAAATGGCAGATGAAGATGTGAATACTGATACGAGTAATTCATTTGCAGAAAATCAAGTAACCGTACCCAAGTCAGTTTTAGGCCTGAAATTGAAGCCTGTTCTAGATATCTCAGGCGGCGGTCAGTCTGACGCTCCAGCATGTACTAATTGCGGTCACATAACCGTGAGATCTGGAACTTGTTACAAATGCTTGAATTGCGGTACGCAAGGCGGGTGTAGTTAAGATAAATAGTTTATAGGCGAAAGCTAAAAGCTTAAAGCCCTGCCGAAAATGGCGGGGCTTTTTTATTTGAAAATAAATTTTTCAAAACTATTAGATTTTTGCTTTCTAATTTCTAATTTCCTAAAAAATGATTGAATGGCTAATTAAATCAAGCATAATAATAGATTCCTTACCACAGATCTTCAATTTAGAAACTGTTAATTATCTGCTCATTGTCAAATAATTGTTTTTTTAATTCTTTCTTCATATCTTAACTCGTATTCAGTTATTAAACTTTAACTTTAAATTATGAAAACTTTACTTTTAATACTAACTATGTTTATGAGCGCCCCTCCTTCAGTTTTTACCTTTAAGGTACAAGATATCGATGGGAAAAACCTTGATCTCAGTAAATATAAAGGCAAAAAAATCCTCATTGTGAATACTGCATCTAAATGTGGTTATACCAAGCAATATGCAGAGCTTCAAAAGCTTGCCGATGCTTACAAAGGCAAATTAGTAGTTATTGGTTTTCCTGCTAATAATTTTGGCGGACAAGAACCTGGTGAAAATTTAAACATTAAAGAGTTCTGCCAGAAGAATTTCGGGGTTACCTTCCCTCTCGCAGAAAAAAGTAGTGTAAAAGGAGCAGATATTTCTCCGCTATTCAAGCATTTAACAAGCACAGAAAACCCTGATTTTACAGGTGATATCAAGTGGAATTTTGAGAAATTTTTAATTGATGAAAATGGCCAATTAATCCACAGATTTCGTTCTGCTGTTACTCCTATGTCTGCTGAAATAACTCAACATTTATAAATCTAATCTCATGAAACACCTTCTTATTATATTCTTACTAGCCTTTACTGTTCAAACAGCAAACAGCACCCCACTGCCATCAAGCGACGAAGATCAATTGAGTAGCTTGGTTGATAGTTTTTCTGTTGCTCTGGTTAAAAAAGATAAGGTTTGGATGCAAGCCAATTTAAATGAGGCTTGTAAAATGTATGAACCTACTGGAAGTACATTGAATAAATCAGGAATTATTATGGCTTTTACTCAGGGTTTTTACTCGATAAGTAAGTCGGAAGCCCTAAATAGATCATTTAAAATTGACGGTTCTAAGGCTGATGCTTCTGCAGATTTAAAGGTCGAAGGAATTGGAAACATTAACGGTAATGAGATGGATATAACGGGAACTTACAGATTTAATCTCAAGTTCACTCTTGTAGAAAGTGCCTGGCAGATATCGGAGATTACCATCAGTCAATAAAAAATCGTTCTCGATTTCTCATTTATATAAACCCCCCGTTATTCGGGGGTTTTTATTTTTTGAGAAATATTTTTTGAATTAGGGTTCAAGAACTTCCAAAAACAAATGACAAAGCGACTATTTAATGTTTCTTTAATTTGGGCATCAATTTTCTATTGCTAGGACTTTTTTTAATGTTAATTTTAAAACAAAAATATATTGATCTTAAAATCGCATGTATAAAAAATTAAAACAAATCATCCTTCTATTCGCATTTTTAAGTCCGCTAACGGGTTTTGCTCAATCACCAAAATCATTTATTGGTGGAATCGATGAACCCAATGCTTGGGTAGACTCGGTTTTTAAAAAATTAAGTAAACGTGATCGAATAGCCCAAATGTTCATGGTTAGAGCTCACACAGATAAGGGTCAGGCATTTGAAGATTCAATTGCCAAAGTGATTAAAAAGGAGCGAATTGGTGGTTTAGTCTTCTTTCAAGGCGGTCCGGTAAGGCAAGCGCTTTTAACCAACCGCTATCAGTCTATAAGTAAGGTGCCTTTAATGCTTTCAATGGATGCTGAATGGGGTCTGGGGATGCGCCTGGATAGTACAACATCTTTTCCTTATCAGTTGACACTTGGCGCTATACAGGACAATAAATTGATTTATGAAATGGGCCGACAAGTGGCTTTAGATTTTAAGAGAATCGGCATGCATGTTAATTTTGCCCCTGTTGCCGATATAAATAATAATCCCAAAAATCCGGTTATAGGCTTTCGCTCTTTTGGGGACAATAAATTTAAAGTTGCAGAAAAAGTTACGGCCTATATGAAGGGTTTGCAAGATAATCAGGTAATTGTGAGTGTAAAGCACTTTCCTGGGCATGGAGATACAGATGTGGATTCGCATTATGACCTTCCTAAACTGCCATTTACTAAAGCCCGTCTGGATTCACTCGAAATATACCCTTTTAAGGAATTGATTAAAGAAGGAGCATCAGGAATGATGGTGGCTCACATGAATATTCCTTCACTAGATAACACTCCTAACCTTCCTTCAACGCTATCCAAGCCCATTGTTACCGCATTATTGAAAGAGGAATTAGGCTTCAAGGGTTTGATTTTCTCTGATGCGATGGAAATGAAGGGTGTTGCTAAATTTTTCCCAGATGGGGAAGCAGATGTGCTTGGAATTATTGCAGGTTTAGATGTGATTGAGCTTTCTGGTAATTCAAAAAGAGCGGTAAAGCTGGTAAGACAGGCAATTAGGAAAAAGAAATTAACTTGGGACCAAGTGAATGCGAGTGTTAGAAAAATATTGTATAGTAAGCATTGGGCAGGACTCCATGCTAAGAAGTATGTTCAAGCTAGTAATTTGATTGCTGATTTGAATCGTCCGGAGGCAGCTTACCTAAACCAAAAGCTTGCTGATGCCGCTGTCACTCTTCTCAATGGGGATATCCAGTTAAAAAATTACGACAGAACTAAAAAAACTGCTATTTTAAGTATTGGCACGAATGAACTTAGTGTTCTTCAAACTAGTTTAAGACCAGCTTTATTGAATTCAATGAATTATATTTTACCTAAAAATATTACAGATCAAGAGCTTGATAACGTACGGAAAGAATTAAAGGGCTATGAACAGATTATCGTTGGGATCCATGATATGCGGAAACGACCGGCTCCAGTTTTGGACTATAATAAAAGTTTAAAAGCATTTATTGGTGAGCTAAGCGCTATGAATAGTCTCTTCGCTATTTTTGCAAATCCATATAGTCTTGCTGGTTTACCTGGAATGGAATCAGCTAAAACGATTCTTCTGAATTATCAAAATACCAAAGAAGCCCAAAATTCAAGTTTCCGAGTGATAAATGG
>JBIHZP010000206.1:0-3363 GCA_044231315.1 Daejeonella sp.
GGTCCGGGTTGCCCACCAGCCGATCGATATTCATTCCCATTCTTCGTATAAAAATTAGAATGGAAAGCCTCCGTATAATCGTATTTATTAGCCGTATTTATTGTTTGCGCGAAAGACTGCGTAAAGGCTATTGACGCTATAATACAAGCAATGAGAATAGCGTTAAAAAATTTAGTTTTATTCATATTATAGGATTGAAAATAAGTGAATTAAAATTTTAGCTAATAATTATTTCAAAAGGCTGGCATATTGCGCTTCATCAAAACCCAAAATAAGCGAACCTGATTCCGTTTCTACCACAGGTCGCTTAATTATGCTAGGCTTTTCTTGCATCAATTTAAATGCCGCATCTTTAGATACTATCGTTTTTTGAAGCTCCGCATCAAGCATTTTCCAAGTTGTACCTCTTTTATTAAGCAATGCCTCCCATCCCAGCTTTTGAGACCAGGATTCTAATTTGGCTTCATCAACACCCGATTTCTTAAAGTTATGAAAATCAACATCAATCTGATGATTTTTAAACCAATCGAGCGCTTTTTTTACTGTATTACAATTCGGGATTCCGTATATTTTCATGGTATGATCTGCCATATGATGAATTGTTAATTTTATTTGTTGAGACGAGTCATGGTTAACTCTGTACCCGCAGTAACAAAGCTTTCAATAAACTCAATTGAGCGATCGATAAGGGCCGGCAATTCCTTTTGTTCTTCAGGATCGAAGCCACTTAAAACATAATCTACTTGCCTTCCTTTGGGGAAATCATCACCGATGCCAAAACGCAATCTCGGATACTCCGCAGTTCCAAGCATGGCCTCGATATTTTTCAGACCATTGTGACCTGCTGGGCTCCCCTTGGGCTTCAATCGGACAGTTCCAAAAGGCAGCGCAAGATCATCCACCAGAACCAAAATATTTTCTTTGGGGATACCTAATTCCTGCATCCAATAATTAACTGCCTTGCCACTTAAGTTCATGTAAGTAGTAGGTTTTATAACATAGATACTTCTGCTTTTATATTTAAACTCCGTGTAATAGGCCAGTCGCATATTAAAAAACGGAGCATGCGATTGCTTTGCGAAAGCATCTGCTACCATAAAACCAATATTATGTCTGGTATCAACATATTCTGGTCCGATATTTCCTAAGCCAATAATCAAGTATTTCATGAAGAACAAATATGGTAGAAAGCTTTCAAAAAAAGGCTAATATTTAACAAAAAAAAACAGTGTAGGAAATCCTACACTGCTTTTAAAAAAAAAAAATAAAAAATATTATTTTTTGCCTTCGTTTTCAGCTTGCTTCAATGCACGAGACATAGTTACTGAAACGATGGTATCATCAGAATTATTAGTGATCTTGAAATTATCGAATTTCAATTCTCCAACACCAACAGATTTACCTACTTCAAGCGTAACGATACTAACCTCAACATACTGAGGCATATCTTTTGGCAAAGCCAATACACGAAGTTTACGCAATTTCTGAACTAATTTACCACCAATTTTAACACCAGGTGAAGTTCCAGTCAACTTTACAGGAATCTGCATAAGTACTGGTTTCTTCTCATCTAATTCTAAAAAGTCGATGTGTAAAGGTAAATCAGTTAATGGATGGAAAGTAACATCCTGAATAATGGCCTGTGCTTTCACACTACCAATTTCTAAAGCAACAAATGAAACTTCTGGTGTATAAACCAGAGCTTTCAGATCAGCTGCAGACACAGAAAAGTGGATTTGGTTTTTTCCACCATAAAGAACTGCTGGCACTAAGCCTTGATAACGCAGCTCTTTTGCGTCTCTTTTCCCTACGCTCTCTCTTGGAGAACCGCTAATAGCAATTGATTTCATTTTAATTTATTAAATATAATTATAACCAGGCGAGCTTAAACCTGAAAACTAAGCTCATTTTCTTTATTCTATTTTAAAAAGATCACTGATTGAGCCATGTTCATTCACATTGGCAATGGCTCTACTGAAGAGGTCTGCCGTTGAAAGGACTTTAATTTTGGGACTAGATTTTACTGAGGCAATGGTATCCGTAACAATTAACTCTGTTAAAGCAGAGTTTTCAATTGTTTTGTAAGCGTCGCCAGAAAGAACTGGATGCGTACATACCGCTCTAACGCTGCTCGCGCCATTTTCCATAATTAACTCAGCAGCTTTTGCTAATGTTCTAGCTGTGTCGCAAATATCATCCATTAGCACAACATCCCTACCGGTAACATCTCCAATAATTGACATCGACTCAATTTCATTCGCTCTTTTACGCTGCTTATCACAGATGACAACTTCAGCGTTAAAAAATTTAGCAAATGTTCTTGCTCGATATGAACCACCCATATCAGGCGATGCAATAGTCAAATTGGGAAGATTTAAGTTTTTAATATGTGGGACAAAAATCACAGAAGCATCCAAATGATCAACTGGAATATCAAAAAAGCCCTGAATTTGAGCCGCATGAAGATCCATAGTCATAATTCTATGTGCTCCAGCTGCGGTAATCAGATTGGCCATTAATTTTGCTCCAATTGCCACACGTGGTTTATCTTTCCTGTCTTGACGCGCAAATCCAAAGTAAGGAACAACTACCGTGATGTAATGCGCAGAGGCCCTTTTGGCAGCATCAATCATCAATAAAAGCTCCACTAAATTATCATTAGGCTGATTGGTAGATTGGATTAAAAAAACATCACAACCACGAACTGTTTCATTGAAATGAGGCTGAAATTCACCATCGCTAAATTTCGACAAGGTAACATCTCCTAGTTTTATTCCATAACTCTCTGCAATGTTTTTAGCAAGTGCAGTAGTTCCAGAGCCGGCAAATAATTTGATTGGGTTGAAGGAGAGAGCCATTTTTTTTTTCGAATATCGGATTAATGCTTAAATGGACACAATTATAAATAAATTTAATCGCAACGCGAAAAAAACAGACAATTCCGAAATTCGAAATTTAATTGGTTGCCCGACCAGGATTCGAACCTAGACAAACTGCACCAAAAACAGTTGTACTACCATTATACTATCGGGCAATCAAATTCAAAAAGAAGCTCCTTTTGAAATGGAATGCAAATATAGCGGGATATAACATTAACTGCAAATCAAATTGAAAATTTTATCAATTATTATTAAAAAGCCCCTTTTACGTTAATTAGTGTTAAAGCAGAGCCTTTTTCTTCGGCTAATAACATTAATTTATTAATTTCGCTTGCAATATTTTTGATCTTGAACACATGAATTATAACAAAATCAACAATTTACTAGGCTGGTTCAGCTTTCTGACAGCCCTAATTGTGTATACTTTAACACTTGAACCTTCCGCAAGTTTTTGGGATTCGGGCGAATTTATCGCCTCAACCTA
>JBIHZP010000208.1:0-3337 GCA_044231315.1 Daejeonella sp.
CTATTTCAAGTTATCTTTACGCTATGAATATCCTAATACTTGGTTCGGGTGGACGCGAAAGTGCTTTCGCCTCTAAAATCGCACAAAGCAGCCTCTTAACAAAACTTTTTATTGCTCCCGGAAATGCCGGAACTTTAGCTTTTGGGGAAAATATAAACCTCAAGCCAACAGATTTTGAAGGCATAGCTGAGTTTGTGCTCAAAAATCAAGTTGAAATGGTGCTTGTTGGTCCCGAAGAACCTCTAGTAAAAGGCATTCATGATTTTTTTCTTGACCGCCCAGACTTAATGCACATCCCGGTTATTGGTCCCCAAATGCATGGTGCCCAGCTTGAAGGAAGTAAGGATTTCTCCAAGCAGTTCATGATCAAACATGGTATTCCTACAGCGGCATTCAAATCGTTCAATAAATCAACATTGGAGGAAGGTTTAACTTATCTCGAGACTCAAAAGCTACCCATTGTTTTAAAGGCCGACGGACTTGCAGCGGGAAAGGGTGTATTGATTTGTGAGACTTTAGAGGATGCTAAAGCAGAACTTAAAGCAATGCTTGCCGATGCTAAATTTGGCGAAGCCAGCAGCACCGTGGTCATTGAGGAGTTTTTAACTGGCATTGAGCTTTCTGTTTTCGTATTAACGGATGGAAAGAGTTATAAAATTTTACCCGAAGCCAAAGATTATAAACGGATTGGTGAGGGAGATACGGGACTAAATACCGGCGGCATGGGCTCCGTCTCACCCGTTTCTTTTGCAGATGCCGAATTCATGAAAAAAGTGGAAGATCGCGTCATCATCCCAACTGTTGAGGGATTGAAAAAAGATGGCATTCCTTATAAAGGTTTCATTTTCATCGGACTAATGGCGACGAACACGCCGCAGGGCAAAGAACCCTATGTGATTGAATATAATGTTCGTATGGGTGATCCTGAGACTGAAAGTGTGCTACCGCGAATTGAAAGTGACCTAGTTGATCTTTTCCTGGGGGTGGCTAACGAAAATTTATCGGGGAAAGAATTAAAAATATCTTCAAAAACAGCCGCAACAGTCATGATTGTGGCAGGCGGTTATCCAGGTGAATATTCCAAAGGAAAAGTAATTTCGGGGATTGAAAATTTAAGACACTCTACTGCTTTCCATGCGGGAACAGAATTAGAAAACGGAGTAGTAAAATCGAGTGGCGGAAGAGTAATTGCCGTTACTTCTTTGCAAGATAATTTATTCGATGCCGTGCAATGTGCTACGGCAGACGCAGGTAGAATTTATTTTGATGGTCGCTATTTCCGTCCCGATATTGGAGTAGATTTAATGGAGCTTAAATAAATAATCGCTTATTTCTTTAATGCAAAAATTTCTTCTAGCTTATTGAGCAAGTCTTCTCCACGTAAGTCGCGCGCAATAATCTTACCATCTGGTCCCAATAAAAAGTTACGTGGGATACTGGAAATTCCATACATCGCTGCAGCCTCGTTGGCCCAAAACTTCAAATCAGAAACATGTTGCCAAGTTAATTGATCATCCTTAATAGCTTTCAACCAGCTTTTTCTATCTCTATCGAGGGATACTCCAAAAACGGTAAAACCACTATTCTCATACATCTTAAACGCGTTCACCACATTCGGATTTTCTTGTCGGCAAGGCCCACACCAAGCTGCCCAAAAATCCAAAAGCACATATTTACCTCTCAATGAGGATAAGGCAATTTTAGTCCCAGTGCTATCAGCCATCGCAAATTCAGGAGCAAAAGAACCAATTGATGTTTTCTTCTGTCCTGCAATGTATTCTCTAATACCTACCGCTGTGGATGTGCTTTCAACATCATCATCTAAAGCATTTAAAAGCTCCTCTGCTTCCACGAAATTACTTGTTGCACTAACTATATTGGGAATAATTAATAGCGAAATATAGGAGCTAGGATTATTCTTAACGAAACTCTTCTGAAAATCTGTAAGTGCATTTGTTGCATTACGGAATGGTTTGCGAAACATCGAACGCACAGAATCTGCAGGTAATCCCGACATCGACACTCTTTGAGCCTCCTGATTGACCGCATTCAAACTATCCGAATATGGAGTTTGCTCTAAATTATAACGAATAATATCATCATGAGCTTTCGAACCAACAACGGTAGCATCGCTAAGATTCGCTTTAATATCAATGCGGATAATCCCTTGATCTAAAACAAACTGCTTTGATTGAATTCCATCTTTTTGATAATCTTCACTAAGCGAAATAAAAACTGGAATAGGTTCGGCAATGGTGCCTGAAAAACTAAACTTACCGTTTACTACGGCTATTTTTTCTGCCTTAGCAGTAGATTTAGAGAAGAAAGTGGTTTTAGTTAAATAAAGTACGTTAATCTCCTGCTTTGCAACTGTTCCAGTTAAAGTATATGTTTTCTGAGCAAAGAGTATAATTGGATTAATTAACAGAAGGAAGGAAAATATAATAAGGGAAAATCTCATGTATAGGAATTAAATTACAAATTTAGAAATAATAATAATGAATTATGATGATAAAACATAAATTTTACCCTCATAAAAATCTACAAACCATAAGAAAAGGGTGGCCCCAAGCTGTTTAGAGAAGAAATTCATCACTCGCTTGATGAGTTGATGTAATCAAAAAAGGGCTTGTAAAAACATCCCCTTTTTAAATTTTTTTGTACGAATAGCGTTAATTTACTTTGAATTAATATCTTTTACTATTGCCAAATGATTTATCATTCTTCTATATTTCAAAACGATTGTAATAATTCCACCAATTGGAAATAAAACAGATATAAGTATAAGTGAGTTTCTATTAGATTTGTCAATTAATTTATTGGAATAAAGAGTTTTGATTGATATAATTGAAAGAAACATTAAAATCAAGTTTAAAACCAATATTGTATAGAATTGTGTCATGATAATAGATTAATGGGAATATATTTTATTTAGTCATCAGACAAATATATATATAAAAAAATCGAGTTAAATACTAATAAAAAATCTGCCTTTATCGTCCTAAAAAATCAAATAACAATAAAAATCCAGCACCAATTAAAAAAACGGGAATTAAAGAAGATATTTGAAAATAGAACGCGCAAAAAATGACTCCTATTTCCAATTACCCGGATAATATAAAAGTGAAATTTCAAGAGCTTTTCGCTCAGGAACCCATAATAATTCGTTCGCCGGGAAGAATCAATCTGATTGGTGAGCATACCGATTATAATTCGGGATTTGTACTTCCAGCAGCAATCAATAAAGCCATTTACCTGGGCATACAAAAGCGTAATGATAGATTAATAAAAATGCATTCGCTAGACTTTCAAGATGATTTTGAATGTGATATCGAAA
>JBIHZP010000021.1:0-10935 GCA_044231315.1 Daejeonella sp.
AGCGCTCTGCATTCTCCTGTACGCGTTCTACGCTAATGAAAATATCACCCAAGATTTGACCCTCCTTTTCACTATTATCGAACGTTATGATATCGGTATAGGTATCATGATGTAAGAATTGCTGATTGATTGATAGTAGGTAACTATCATTGCAAAAAATAAAGTTCAGTTCTTTAAGTTTATATCCCTCTTCAACAACCGTATCGATTATCCAGCTTCTGACGTAAGCCTTTTTTTTAATTAAAAAGGATATATCCTCCGAAAAAAAATGAATTGCTAAACCAGACATTAAATTTTAAAATGAAGTTCTAATTCGTTTCCCTTGGAATTATAAATACACTGATCGGCCAGTTTTTTAATAATAAAAACCCCTCTACCGCTTAAATTTTCAAGTTTTTCTGGTGCGGTAGGATCAGGAAGGCTATTTAAATCAAAACCATTCCCATCATCCGAAATGGTGAAAACGAATCGCTTGTTTTCTATCACTTCAAGATTAATGCAAACTTTTTTACTGGAATCTTCACCATTTCCATGTATAATTCCGTTGATCACAGCCTCGCTTAAACAAGTAAGAACATTGGCATATAGTTCATCATTGAAGTGGTATTTAACACTCAGCTCATCGATAAAGTTCTCCAATAATGTGATGCTGTCAATTTTTGAGGCTAATTGCAGTGTGTGAAATGAAGTATTTATATATTCTTCTTGCTTAATCATTTATTGCCCGTATTCAAAAACCTAAAATAATCTCCCACTTTTAATTTATAAAACGAGTTAAAGGATGGTGAAATTGTTTTAAGAATATCAGTCTCTTTTTCTTTATTTTTAAGGTAATCAAGCATTATTTTAGAATTAATTGGCACTTGATTTTTACCCTCAGTACTTTCCCTTTTTTCTTCTTCGTCACGTTCGTTTTCAGCCTTTTCAGCTTCTAGTAGTTTGCTCAGAATTTCTTGTTGTCTAATTAGTGTCTCTTGTTTAATTCTCTTGTTTACGAGATCCGTCTCGCTTTGTTCCATCTCTTTTATTATTTTTTCTAAATCACCTAATGAACGCTTCCCGTCTTTATTTTCTAGCTTGTTAAGTTCCTGCATGGATTGCCTAATTAGTTGCTGTTCTCTGGCCATTTTAGCAAAGGTTTCACTCATGCTTCCATTTCCCTTTCCTTGCTTTGATGGCGGCTGCTGACCCTGTTTTTGCATTTCCTCTCTTGCTTTCTGCATGTTCTTATTTAATTGCTCTTGCATTTTGCTGAGTTGCGAAAGACTTTGTTTCTTTTTCCCTTTTCCTCCAGATTTCCCGTTTTGTTGAGATTTTTCCAATTGTTCTAATACCTCATTTAGCATTAAGGCTAAATTATTTATTGAGGTCATGCTATATTGTTGATCACGATTAGCCTCAGCGGTTTTACGGTCTGCCAGGTTTTCGATAGCCGTTTTGATATTTAAATTGATCAGTTGAACCTCTTTGTTTGCAGCCGATTGTATTTGAGGTATTCTTTTACTGAGTGAATATAAACTGTCTTCAATCAATTTGAAGTTCACTTGAATGTTTTTCTGTTTTTGAATTTTTAACACGTAATCTGGATTAATTGTACTAATTCCTCGCAAATCTTTCATGATTTTTTCTTGTTCAAAGGAGATGGTCAAAAGGTTTTCTAGTAACTGCCTTAATTCATTTTTGTTTATTTCATCTTCTTGCTCTTCTTCATCTTCCTGCATTTTCTTAAGCTTATCTGAAAGCTCCTGCATTTCTGAAACGGCCTTTTTCTGGCTTGTGGAGGCCTTTTTTTGATCTCTTTTACTTAGATTATCCAAACTTTCCTTAAGCTCTTGGTTTATCTGTGATAAGTCTTCTGGGGATCCTTCGAAACTGTTTTTCTGCTCCAAATCCTCGTTTTTTTCATTCAACTCACTAAACTCAGCTTTCAACTCATTAAATTTTTCATTTAAAGCATTTTGCTCATTTTTCAACCTTGCAAAATCTGCATTCTCTAAAATGGTTTTATCTCCAAGGCGATCTTGCTCTTCTGCTAACTGACTAAGTTTTTGAATGACTTGACTTAATAATTGATCAAACTCAAGTTGTTTATAGAGTTCTAATATTCTATCTAGTTCTTTTTGAAGGGATTTATTATCTAATTGAATTTTGGATAATTCTTCACGACTTTGCTCCTTACTGCTCTTATCAAGTAGTTTTTCGATATTTCTTAATATTTCTTTTGTTTTCTCATCTAAGACATTATCGAACAGCCTTTCTATTTGCTTTTGTTTCTCAAGAATTTGTTCGTTTTCAAGGGACTTTTGGCCAAAATTATTTTCTTTGTTTTCATTTTGAATTTCTTTTATAAGATTTTCCAGATCATTTTGCTTCTTCACTAGATTTTCAAGCTGTTTTTTGTCCCCAAAAGCAATAGTATTTTTATCTAGAAGGTCTTGATTTAATTTTTTAGCTTCTTTTTCTAACTCTTTAGCTTTTTTAATAGCCTCCACCATTTTTTCTTTGGTCTTTTCAGACTTTGCTGAAAGAGCTCGGTCAATCTCTTCTTGAGATGGAAGTTTTAAGGTT
Organism: Daejeonella sp.; assembly: GCA_044231315.1. GTDB lineage: Bacteria > Bacteroidota > Bacteroidia > Sphingobacteriales > Sphingobacteriaceae > Daejeonella. The sequence continues at coordinate 2,569 of JBIHZP010000021.1, forward strand.
CTGACGATTGATTTACTAGATTTCGGACCATTAACGCCATCATTATCAAACACTTCAAAATAATATTCTATTTGATCACCTAAACTCGTTCCGATATTACTGATATCCCAAGCATGGATAAAACTGCTTTGATTGGAGTTTTTATCGAATTGGATGCTTTTTTTAAACGCATCAGACTTGTTATCACCCATCAAAACTCGATAATTGAATACTAGTTTTGAAATACCATGATCATCGCTAAGCTGCCCCGTAAAATACAACACCTGTTTATTAATTGAATCCCGGGTCTCTATTAGTTCAATTACCGGTGAAAGATCGGGAATTACTTGAATTTGATAATCTACCGATGGAGGTGCTTGCATTCCATTTTTGATTGGCTTTATTCGGTAGCTTGAAGTTTTTAAGGCCCTATAGCTGAAATTGAATTCATTATTTTTGGTTTTGTTAAGCTGGTATTTCTTAGTATTTACCTGTATATCAATAAGATCACTATTGTCGGTAATAAATTTCCAGCTTATTTTTGAACCTTCGGGAACAATTAAGTCACCTGAGTTTTTAAAAAACTCATTTTTCTTTTTCAGGTAGCCGGGATATTCAATATAAACATCAAAATTAAGGATGCTGGGTTTGGTTTTTACCTCCAAGGAATAATCATCTGAGTTAAACTTGCCTGCAATTATTCTTATTTTCCGACTTTTCTGAATGTTTTTAAAGGTATAACTGAATCGAACATTGTTTTCGCGCTTGAATTTATAAGTGTTTAAGCCATCTTCAAGGTATAATTCGGCAGGAATCTGATTACCATTGAGCTTAACTCTTAAGGTGAAGTCGCCCCCCTGTTCCGCTACTAAACTTTCATTTAAAATTTCTATGTCAAAAGGGGCCTTTTCTACAAAATTTTTATTGTAATTGATTAAACGTGTAGTGCTTTCACTTAAAATGGATGGTGAGGCAAAAAATATAAATAGTAGAATAGCCAAAGGGGGAAGGCTGAACCTTAAGTATTTTAAATTCTCCTTTAAAGTGATTGCAAGATTAAAAGGGATGAGTTTTAGTTCTGTTATTTTTTGATTGATACTGGCATCAATTAGTTGACTTTGTTCAGGCTCAGAATCGTAAAGTTTTTTTAATTGAAGGGTATTGAGGAGCTTATCCTTAATGGGGGAAAAATGTGCTCCAATAATGCTTGAAGCTTGTTCATGGCTAATGCTTTTGCCAAGCTTTAGATAAGATAAAAGTGGAAATATGATATATCCAACAAACACAAAAAGATTAACAGCTATAAATGAATAGTATAATACAGCTCTAAAAACCGAGTTCAACCGACCAAAGTGTTCTACAGCGACCACAAAAATATAGGCTATTAAACTTGAGGCAAGAAGAAAAATTAACCCTTTTAATACTTTATTGAGGTAGTATTTACGAATAAAGCCATCAATTTTAGCTAGGAGATAGACATAGTTTTCTTCAGAAGCCCTCATTATTTATCCTTCCCAAATTGAAATTATTTTTTCTTCAACAATAGCACATTTGCGACTTTCCTTTGTCCTTCGTGGTCCCATTTTTTATTATCAGTTGGAAAGTTTACCACTCCTATTTCATTGTTTACCCAAAGAGTTGTGGAGCCACCCCCATCCAGGTTGATGGCATCTATTGCTTTTAGCCAGCGCATCAATTTGCTTAACTCAAACAAACTCATTCCCGCTGAATTGGCATTCCGACCATCTACAGTTATCAATAAAACACGCTTATTATTTGTAATAGCAACTGCTGTTCGTGGATGTCTTGTTTTGTTGAATGTGTTGGCGGTATCTAATTTTTCTTCAGATTGATTCATTACTAGAAGCGGACCACTAACCATGATGTCATCTGCTAGCAGTGTTTTTTCCCAATCCGCTTTCCCATTCCATTTCGCGATACTTAATTTACCATTATTTATTAGCAAGGCTGATTTTTGGTGTATCGCCCTTTTTCCATTTTTAGAAAGTCGGTTTTCATTAATTAGTTCTCCATTCGATTTAATATAATCTACCGACCCACCATTACTAATATCGAAGAATGTCCCATTAAGAGAAGCAATAGCATTCGCTTGTTTTCCAAAATCGCCCGTTGTGATTAGTTTTTTAGGGTCATAACCAAGGTCAAACTCATGCTTTTTATTCTGTTTTACCTCTAATAAACTAACAAATTGATTAGAATTGAAAAGTGTGTTTTGAAACCAGAAAGTTTTTAATGTTATTCCCTGTTTAATTTTTTCTTTATTCCATTTCGCATTTACTACTGCAAGAGAATCGGTTTGTGCATATAAACTTATTGAAATAAAAACCGAAAAGAGGGTGCTAAAAAATAATGCTTTCATTGTGTCTGATTATGACACTAATATACCGATTAGGAATGGAATTGAGCAAATTGTTTACAGGCTTTCATGAATTTAAACCCATAAAAAAGCCCTGTATCTATTCAGATACAGGGCTTTTAAAATTTGATTTTTTACTTTGTTGGATTCAATGCCTCGTCGATACGAACAAGCACATCATCTAAGTGTGATTTGATTACTGGGTTAGCATATTTAGGTAATGATGACCTAATTTGTGTAGCCAAAGTTTTCAATTCTTGTCTAGCCATTGGGCGAATATCCGATTGAGAAACATCAATTTGTGATCCCATTAGAGCTGCAAATTGTGGTGGTACCTGAGTTTCGTTTTCATTCAAAAGATAAGACATTCTTTCAACGTATGCTCTCTGTAAATTACGACGATAAGTATCCACATTGGCACCTGTTTTTAACTCCGACCAAATTCCATTTCTAAGATCAGAAAACAGTTCGGTCATTGCATATGAATTGTTGCCATTTTTAACTGAATTATCAATTACTCTGCTAAGGCGTGAAAAATCAAGAATTCCATTCAAAACACCAACTTGCGTTCTTCTCAAGCGATCTACAATTCCGGCATTATCAAATTTATTTAATACCGTTTGGTCAAGCATCCAATTAGGTGTTGCGAAGGCCTGATCATTAATAAATTTAACTGCTGTTTTTTGCTTTGATTTATCAACATGGGTATAAACCGGACCTTTTTGCTCGTAAGTTTTATCATTTTCATAGATACCACCAATATTTGAACGTACATGTCCCATATAACGGTTCCACTGACCTAAAACTTCACCATAAAGCTCTTTTAGGTTATCATAAGGTTTGCCCTCTTCATAAGTCCACTTTTCGATGTTTGGAAGGATACGCTTTAAGTTAGCAATACCATACTGAGAAGCTTTTACTGCATCATCTCCAAGATCTTCTGATTGAGCACGTGGATCTATTGGATTTCCTGTTTGTTGACCATAGAAATAAATTGGATTTCCAGCTCTTTCGATAGTCCACTTGTTTAATGTTTTGGCTTCTTCTTCTGGTGTTTGATTATCAAACCAGGTATAACCCCATTTAACAGCCCATTTGTCGTATTCACCAACTCCTGGGTATAAAACAACACCCTCATCACCCGGTTGAGCGATGTAGTTAAAACGAGCATAATCCATGATAGATGGTGCAGTACCGCCCATTCTTTTAGTAAATGAAGGAGAACGTAAAGAATCAACAGGGTATGCAACACTTGATCCAAAATTGTGTGGAAGACCCAGGGTGTGTCCAACTTCGTGAGAAGAAACAAAGCGGATTAACTGACCCATTACTTCATCCTTAAATTTAGGATTACGTGCATCTGGGTTGATTGCTGCAGTTTGAACAAAGAACCAGTTACGAACAAGGTTCATCACATTATGGTACCAACCGATGTCAGATTCCATAATTTCTCCAGAACGTGGATCAGAAATATGTGGTCCGTAAGCATTCGCAATATTAGAAGCGAAGTAACGAATTACAGAGTAGCGTGCATCTTCTGGCGACCAATCAGGATCATCTGTTGGTGGCTCAAGAGCAGTAATTGCATTTTTGAAACCGGCGGCCTCAAATGCTGCATTCCAATCTTTTACCCCATCAATGAGGTAGGGTCTCCATTTTGCTGGAGTTGCAGGATCGATATAATAAACAATTTGTTTTTTAGGCTCAACTAATTCACCACGCTTATAAGCTTCAGGGTCTTTAGGCTCTAATTTCCAACGGTGAATATATCTTGTAACCTCTGCTTTTTGAGCATCTAATCCATAATCAGTCTGACTTTGACCAAAAAACCCTACTCTATCGTCTGAGAAACGAGCCTTGTATGGTACTTTGGGTAAAAGTAGCATGGAATTATGAATCTCAACAGTCATGGAACCAATTGATTTATCGCCAGGTGCTTCAGCAGCACGGTATGTTTTTAATGAACGTACTTCGATATTAATTGGAAATGATTTGATGGTATCAATATAGCTACGTGCATCATCCATTGCACTAATTTTGTACTGGGTGCGAACGCCCTGCGGTAATCCAAGGGATTGAACATCTTTTGAAAATAGCTCTGTTACATCGATTACAACCGAACTAGAATCTTTATTGATTGCTTTGATATCAAATGCTGATAAAACTGCTTCAAGATTAGAGTTTTGTACCGATTGATACATATCTGATTTTTCTGCAGCGATATTACGGTAAGATGGGATTCGGATAAAGACTTGTTTATCACGTTTTTGCCATTTCCATATCTGCTCATTTAATTCTTCACCACCATAGGTTCCGTCAACTGTTGGTGTTTTTGCATAGCGTGTTACCACAAGCATTTCACGATTGAACAATGAATCAGGAATTTCATAGAAATATTTACCGTCCAAACGATGAACTTTAAATAGTCCATTATCTGTTTTGGCTTTATCTGTAATTACCTCCTTGTATGGTTTTATACCAGTACTTGGTTTAGCCGGAGCGGCTGGTGTGGTTGTTTTAGCGGGATCCTGGGCTGGAGCACCACCATTTTTGCGATCTTGGCCATTTACATCATTCAAGCCAATTGCAATTACCAGCGCTGCTACTGCAGCAACTTGTAGGTTGCGGTAGTTTTTTGTCATAGTTAATTTATATAATGGTTTTTTGTTTCTATTTTACAAATTTAAAATTTGAACTGACTTTTGAACATTTTTTATTTATTTATCCTAATAAAATTACAAAATGTCCTAATCATTGCCTAAAAACCTTGAATCAAATAATTATGTAGGCGATTCATGTGAAAATTCTTTAAGGGATGATTTATTTTATCTTTTTTATTCAAATTCCGATTCTAGGCTTATAATTCTTTTCTATTTTTATGAAAAGTAATGGCATCGCAACATGAATTTCAAACACCATAAAAATAATGAAAATTAAAGCTTTAATCTGTGTGATATTTACTCTTTTTAGTTTGGAAGCTTTGAGTGCTAAAAGCATTCCTCCGCGTAAAATTCTAAAAATGATTAGAAATTCGTCGGTTCTTAGTCGACATTTTACAGGATTTGCTCTCTATGATCTTGAAAAGCGAAAATTGATAGTCGAGCAGAATAGTGAAAAGTACTTTACCCCCGCATCAAATACCAAACTATTTACATTTTATGCTGGATTAAAGCTTTTGAAGGATTCGGTTGCTGGATTACATTATGTAGAACGTGGCGACTCATTACTATTTTGGGGTACCGCCGACCCCAGTTTTTTAAACAGAGAATTTAAGGAGCAACAAATTTTTCAAAAACTAAGCTCTTCAAACAAAAAACTTTATTGGTCTAATGGTACATACACAGGTGATTTTTATGGTGTCGGTTGGTCATACGACGATTACAATGAGTATTATCAGCCCGAAAAATCTGAACTGCCCATTTATGGAAACGTTGTTTTTTTTAATCAGAAGAATAATGCGCTAAATACTTATCCCAAAATTATTGGGTATGAGCATATTGCTATTCATACAGATTCTGCAAAAGCATCGACAAGATATAGGGTTCGACGTGATCTACTTAACAATGAATTTCACATTCCTAATGTGGCTATCCCATCCGGATTTAGCCAGACGGTACCTCTTAAAGTAACTAATCAACTAGTAAGTGATTTATTAAAACAAAGCTTTCCTAATTTCGCCGGAATCACTACTATGAAAAAGCCCCGAGATGTCAAAACTTGGTACAGTATACCATCAGACACCTTGTTTCGCCACATGCTTTTGCCCAGCGATAATTTTATTGCGGAGCATATTCTTTTGAACATTGCTGCAACTAAGGGCATGGAAATGAATACTTCCCTTGTGATTGACTATGTTGTTAAAAATTATTTAGCCGATTTGCCAGATAAGCCCCTTTGGGTTGATGGATCAGGACTTTCACGACAAAATCTGTTTACTCCGCGCGCCATGATTAAGCTTTGCGAAAAGATATATGATGAGGTTTCGGATGAAGAAAGACTATTTGACTTACTACCCCAGGGCGGTAAGACTGGCACCCTTAAAAATCTTTTTAAATCGGAAAAGCCTTATGTTTTTGCTAAAACAGGAAGTCTTTCTAATAATCATAATCTGAGTGGTTATCTCGTTACCCGAAAAGGGAAAAAATATATTTTTTCCTTCATGAATAACAATTTTACTGTCCCGACCGCCATGATTAGACCAGAAATGGAAAAAATAATTAATTTAATCCACCAAAATAATTGAGTTATGAAAAAGCTTTTAGGTTTCCTTTTAATATTAGGCACACTTTTATTCTCATGCTCAGAAAAACTGGATTGTCAGGATATGGTTTGTACCATGGAGTTTAGAATGATAACCGTGAAGTTTGTTGATGCGACGGGTAACCCACAGATAGTTAAGGATTTTACTGTTGTAAATAAGCGAACAGGTGAAAGAATGACTCCAGTAAATGATATGGCAAATCAGGGTATTTATGTAGTAGCTAGCGACTCTGATATTTTAAAACTTTCAGAAAAAGGGGATAATGTGCTCGTTTCGGCAATCGATTCCAAAACAAATGTCAAGTTAGAAGTGGAGTACCTCATTGCTGGCGGACTTTGCAGCTGTCATGTCACTAAAATTTCGGGTCCCGATACTGTGAAACTTTAATTTTTAATAGTCTGGATAATTGGTCTATTTGAAGCATTGAGCTATATTTGATTTTGGGCTTGACTCAGAATTGAATGCTGCTTATTTATTATTACCCAAATGAAAAAAATCATAGTTGTTTTATTTCTTTCCATCTGCTCTTATGCTTGCATTAATGCGATGCCAAGCAACACAAGCATTTATATTGTAAGGCATGCTGAGAAAGTTGTTAGTGACCCTAAAAACCAAGATCCGGAATTAAGTGATATCGGTCTGGCGAGAGTAAAGGCATTAAATGAAAAATTAAAGAATCAAAAAATTGATGCGGTATTTTCTTCCAAATTTAAGCGCACCATTAATACCGGCTTAGATATTGCAAAAAGCAATAAACTTGTTGTACAGGAGTATGATGCACATAAATTCAAGGAATTATCAGACCTTGTGAAAACAAAATTTAAAAATAAAACGGTTTTAATTATTGGGCATTCGAACACGGTGCTTGAACTGATTGAATCATTCGGTGCTACTCGTCCTTTAGGAGCTTTGACAGATGATGACTATGACTTTCTCTTTGAAGTAAAAATTGACCACATGGGCAAGGTTGCACTAAGCACAAGTCAGTATGGAAAGCCGCATCGTAATTCTATCCTAAAATAAGGGGGCACAAGAAAAATGGCTCCTTTAAGTCCAAATAAACCTTTTTTTAGTGGCACAGCTTATCTGGGAATGCCATTTAATGAAGATTTTAGAAAATTAGTTTTTAAGGGGATGGAGTTATATGGCGTAAACCATGGAGCTTCTCGGAACAATAATTTCACGCTTGATATTTTTTCAAAGGCTGAAGGATTAGCCGCAAAACGATTTTTATCCGAAGATTCCATCCTTGTTTCAAGTGGATATTTGGCAGCCCAGTTGGTAATTCAACATTATTATGCAAGTCACCAATTTATTTATTCCCCAGAGTCTCACCCAGCCCTGTATTTAGGAGCTCCCCTAATTCCTAAAATAAAGTATTGCGATTGGGTGGAGCAAGCCATTGATGAGATAAATAAGTCTAAAAAGCCTGTGCTAATTATTAGTAATGCTTTAAATAATTTAAAACCTGAAATTTACGATTTTGCATGGCTTTCAAGAATTGATTCGGAGCATGAAGTTGTTATTTTAGTTGACGATTCTCATGGAATCGGAATTATTGGTGAGAAGGGTGAAGGCACCTATTCCAAAATTCCAGAGCTTCCCAATATTCAAAAAATAGTAATTGCATCGATGGCAAAAGCAATGGGTATGGATGCGGGTTTAATTCTTGCTAATTCATCTCTAATACACAAACTTCGAACCTCGCCGGTTTATGCAGGAAGTTCACCACCCTCACCAGGAATTCTTT